>CAZAOD010000005.1:352-9609 GCA_964486675.1 uncultured Planctomycetales bacterium
TGAGGCCTTAAATAAAAAAGGTATTCCGTGTGGGACGGGAACGTGCCCTGAAATATATTTAGAGAAAGCGTTCAAGATCTTCAAGCAATATCTACCTCAAAAACGGCTTGCAGTCGCGCGTGAGTTAGGGGAGACCGCGATCATGTTCCAAGTCCACCCAACGCTGAAGGATATTGACATGAGCGTCGCTGTTAAGGCAATGCGTAGTGTTCTTGATCGGTAAAGCGTGGAAAAAGCATATAGTATTTAGCACAGAGAATAGCGGATAGTATGCAGGATATAGTATATAGCGTGTAGCCATGAGCGGATAGCGATTAGTGGAGAGTGAAGGGTGAAGCGGAAAAGTAAATGGTATTTAGTGTTTAGAGTTTAGAATTTAGCATTAGGTATCTGGTATCTGGTATATAGCATGTAGTATGTAGTATTTGGTTCGCAGGGCATAGGATATGGAGCATAGAATCAAGGTAAATAAGATAAATTTAATCGAACTAAAGATATATATGTTATTTATGCTTGACAGATAACATAAATATGTTATTCTTCTCATATGAATTATGAAAGATTGATCAAATTAGAAAAGATCTCAGGATCTCTGTTCTTATTCGGTCCGCGCATGACAGGAAAGACTTTCCTGCTGCGCCGATTACAGCCAGCCTTATTCGTTGATCTACTTGATCCAGAAAAGGAACTTTTATTTTCACGTTCTCCGGTCACGTTCTGGGGAATGTTGCAGGCTTTACATAAAGATGATCTCGTTGTTGTGGATGAAGTTCAACGGGTTCCGGAACTTTTGAATTATGTTCAAAAGGGGATCGAGGAGATCGGCTTGAGATTTATTCTCTCTGGATCAAGTGCGCGCAAACTAAAGCGTGGCAGTGCTAATCTTCTGGGCGGGAGGGCTCTGGACTTGCGCCTTTACCCGTTAACCCATATCGAGATCGGTGAAAATTTTGATCTAAACATGGCTTTATCCTACGGGACAATGCCGCGAATTGTAACAACTTTTTCTGAAGATAAAATTGACGATGTGCGTAGACAACTAAGAGCCTATTGCACGGTTTATATCAAGGAAGAAGTTCAGGCTGAAGCCTTGACGCGTAATGTGAGTGCGTTCCAGAGGTTCTTAGATGTGGCGGCCCAAATGAACGCGCAGACGATTGAATTTGCTTCTGTCGCGCGCGACTCTTCGGTGCCGATGAGCACTGTGAAAGAATATTTTTCCATTCTTGAGGATACGCTTTTAGGTAATTTTTTGTGGCCTTGGGATAGGAGCGAGCGCAAGAAAGCGCGGCCAAAATTTTACTTTTTTGATTGCGGTGTCGTGCGGGCACTACAGAACCGCCTCGTGGATCCTCCCACGCCTCAAGAAAACGGGTTTTTATTCGAAACTTTCTTTTATAATGAGCTAAAGCGCGTTCGGGATTATTATGAGAAGCCGTACGAGCTTTCATTCTGGCGCGAAGGAAAGAACGAGATCGATATCCTTGTTACGGGCCCTCATGGGCCGATGATGGCTTTTGAGTGTAAAACATCCGCGGAAACAATACCGGACTCAACGCGTATAGCTTTTTTAAAGCGGTTTCCAGGCCTGCCGCTATTTGTCGCGTCCTCAAAAGATTCTTGCGCAAGCAAGCTCGATAACGGCGTTATCGTTCTTCCTTGGCGTCAAGCTTTGGAATCTTTTCTTAAGTGAGCAAGGATGTTCCGCTGGGCTTTGGAAGGCTTGATAATTTCTTTTCAATGGATATAATATAACCCTATGTATATCAAAGCGTTAATCCTAAAATTCAGGCGGCCTTTGGCGATCTTGCTTCATTTGATGTTGGCGCTTACTGCCTATCTTTTGGCGTTCTATCTACGTTTTGATTTCAAGCTGGATCACGGGTATTGGCCGGTGATATGGCGAACCCTTCCGCTTCTGTTGATCGTCAAGCTGGTACTGCTTGCTTATCACAGTCTTTTTTCTGGGCTTTGGAAGTACGCCGGCATTGATGATATCTGGAGAATTGCCAAGGCCAATCTTTTATCGACCATCATTTTTGTTGCAGGATTAAAGTTGTTTCTCCCCGGCGTGGTCATCCCGCGCTCCGTGATCGTTTTAGACTGTATTATTAGTTTTTTTCTGATGACCGGTGTTCGTTTTGCGGTTCGTTTGTTCCGTGAACGGTTTCGTCCCATGTTCGCGAAAAAGAGAAAAAAGGTCTTAGTCGTTGGCGCTGGCGAGGCAGGCGTTTTGGTGTTGCGCGAGGCGCGTAATAACTCTCAAGCGAATATCGATATCATAGGTTTTGTTGATGACGACCCACATAAAAAGAACCTTTGTATCCAGGGTGTCAGGATATTAGGCGGGCGCCATGATATCCCGGCTCTTGTGGAGCGTTATGATGTTGAAGAGATCGTCTTGGCCATCCCCTCAGCTAAAGGGGAGGAGATCCGCAGTATCGTTGCCTGTTGCCAGATCCCATCTATTAAGATCCGTATTGTTCCGGGCTTGCAGAAGATCTTGACTGGTGAACAAGAGGTCAAGCCTCGGGCCATCACGCCTGAAGATCTCCTCGGCAGAGAAACCGTACACGTGGATGAGCAGACGATCAGCGCGTATCTTAAGGGCAAGGTCGTTTTGGTCACGGGCGCGGGAGGATCGATCGGATCGGCTTTATGCAAACAGATCGCGCGTTTTGAACCCCAAGAGATCATCTTGTTTGATCACAATGAGAATGACGTATATTTCTTAACGATCGATTTTCTTACCAAATATCCCCATATTCGTTTTACAACTGTTATTGGGGATATCAAGGACGTTGGCGTGCTCAAGCATGCTTTTTCTCGTTATAAGCCTCAGGTTGTTTTTCATGCCGCTGCGCATAAGCATGTTCCGCTATTAGAGGAAAATCCTGCCGCGGCCGTTAAGAATAATGTTTTAGGCACAGGCAACCTGATCTATGCCTCGCATCATTATAGAGTTGAACGCTTTATCTTGATCTCGACGGATAAGGCTGTCCATCCCTCCAGCGTGATGGGGGCTACCAAGCGTGTTGCCGAGATGCTTTTGCAGGCTAAGGCGAAGAAGAGCCGGACGAAATTTATGGCTGTTCGTTTTGGCAATGTCCTTGGTTCCGCGGGGAGCATTGTCCCGTTATTTTTAAAGCAAATTGAAGAGGGCGGCCCGGTCACGGTCACGCATCCGCAGGCCCAAAGGTACTTTATGAGCGTTCATGAGGCGGTTTTGCTTGTTTTGCAGGCGAGCGTGATCGGTCAGGGCGGAGAGATCTTTGTCTTGGACATGGGCGAGCAGATCAAAATAGTTGACCTGGCAAAAGAGTTGATCATTCTTTCCGGCCTTGTTCCGGAGAAGGACATCCAGATCTCATTTGTTGGGCTTCGCCCAGGGGAAAAGCTTAAAGAGGAGCTGTTCTTGAACAGAGAACTGGACGCGGCAACAAAATACGACAAGATCTTTGTCGCCCCCGCGGATACTTTTGATATAAAAGCTTTACGGAAGAAGATCCGCGGCCTTTTGGCTTGCGCGCAAGCATATGATCACAAAAAGGTTCGGGAGCTTCTACAGCAGATCGTGTCGGACAGTGTTGATCAAGACTGTTTCTAAAAAAAGGCGTTCGTGAGTGGATCGTCAGAGTATTCAGCGCATATCAAAGAAATGTATTGAGCTTGGCTTCTACGCCCTCATTTTCTTTCTTCCTATTTCCAAAGCGCTCGTTGAATCTTTCGCGGGCTTTATTGTCTTTTTTTTCATCATCAATAAGATATCTTTTTGGGACTTTTCTGGCTTTAAGAGGGAAGCGAGAATATTCTGGCTTATACTGGCGGTATTTATTCTTAGCGCGCTGTCATTAGTCAATAGCGGACCTTTGCTCGCTAAGGGTTTTAGGACCTTATCTTGTAAGTGGGCAGAATATCTTCTGCTTTTTATCGCGGCTGTTGATTGTTTTCAGGATAAAAAGAAGATCATCAGGTTCTTTTATGCCATGTTCTTGAGCGCGAGCTTGGCAGGGCTATCCGCATTGACCCAGAAATTTCTTGGCCTTGAATTTTTAAGGCATAGGCCCATGGTCGGCGTGGCTGTCACAGGGCCGTTCGAGAACCCAAACAGTTTATCCGGATACCTTGTTCTTTGCTTGCCGGTCATGTTCAGCGTTTTTTATGGCTCATGGAAGATCTTCAAGCGTGGTATTTTGATATTTATCTCGTGCGCTATTTTGATCACTGCTTTGCTTTTGACCTTCTCAAGGGCGGGGTGGATAGGGTTTTTTGTCGCGGCTGTTATGACATTGTTTCTTTCTAAAAAAAGATCTTTGCCGTTGATGACTATCGGGATCTTTAGCGCAAGCCTGTTCTTTGCCCCTTTTTCCCAGCGCTTCCTGCAATGCTTGAGGCCGGAAGGAGACGGGCAAAGATTAACGATCTGGAAGGGCGCGATAGCAATGATCCGGGAAGACCCCTGGCTTGGCAAAGGGTTGGGCACATTTATGGATCATTTTGCCCAGTACGTCCCTGGCATGGGTGTTCATTACGCGCATAACTCCTATCTCCAGCTATGGGCGGAGGCTGGGATATTTACCCTGATCGCGTTCGTATCTTTAGCAGGTCTTGTTGTTTGGCGTGGAATGCGTATTGTGCTCAAAAATGGCCAGGATGATCTCGTTTTTCTTCTTACCGGCTTGGTCGCCGGGATCACAGGCTTTTTGACAACAGCTTTTTTTGATAACGAGCTTTATTCTTTGCAGTTGAGCGTTCTTTTTTGGGTCGTATTGGGCATGACCGTTTCTCTAGAAAGAGTCGTCCTTGATAAAGCATGAGAGTAGAAAGGCAACGATGATCTTGACATATCTTCTTTGGGTTTTGACGGCGAGCTGTTCAGCATTCTTAATGCTGGGAACTTATAGCGAGTTGCTGGCCAAGATCTATGTGTGGATCGCGATGGGGTCATTTTGCTTGTTGAAGTTTTTTGCAGGCTCCAAGAGGCCTTTGAGGGATCTTTTGGAGCGGACCGGGCTTAATGGCGCGATCTTCTTTTTCTTGCTGATCGCGCTTTTGTCCACTATTTTTGGGATATCTCCGGGGCAGTCCCAGGAAACTTTTTTTGGCCGATATCTTACTTATTTTTTTATGTTCTTTGTCGGAGCTTTTTTGGGCAAGAGTAGGGAGCGCGTGAACATGTTGCTCCTCTCGCTTTTGGCAGGATCCATGATCGTCGGTATTGGTACGATCGTGGACCTTGCTCAAGCCGGTCATTTTTCCCGCACATTAACAAGCTTTGGGCTGCAAATATACGCGGCATATTATCTATATGCTATGTCTTTTTTTGTTGGTTTTGTTGTCATTTGTCCATCATTGAAGAAAAAGATCTTTTACGTGGCAGCCGCGATGCCGATCTTGATCGCGTTTTTTGCCCAAGGGTCCAGAGGTGTCTTTTTGGGGATGTTCTTCGCGGTTTTGGCAGTGTCTTTTTTTTGTTATGCGGATAGGCGTTGTTTTAAGGGCCTGGTTTCCATAGCGATTATCCTGCTTCTTTTTTTACCGCTTAATAGCCGAAGATTCTTTTGCGAGGAAGCCTCTTTAGATATCGCGGTCGATGGTGCTGGCGTTAGCAAGATCAATACCGAGAATGCTAATGTCAGGCTTCAGATGTGGGAGGCAGCCAAGAATATTTTTAGACAGTATCCTATATTGGGAGCTGGCCCGGATAGCTATGGGACATTAATGTATGATTTTTACGCTGGAGAGATCGAAGGAGGGAGGATCCATCTGCACGCGCATAATACGTATTTTGAGGTGTTGGCAGAGATGGGGCTTGCGGGCCTGCTGAGCTTTCTTTGGATCTTTGTTCTGTTCTTTAAAAAAGCTTATACGGCTCTTTGTCAACACAAAGGTGTCTATCAGCTGTCTTTTTTGATCATGCTCGTTGCGGTTGCCATTTGTGATCTTTTTGTGAGCACAGTATTAGTGGGATTTACATCAGCGGTCGCTTTTTGGTTTTTGCTTGGGCTGGGAGCCTCGAGCGTTGAGCATCAAGAAGGCGGCTGTTCGTGTCCATGAAAAAAAACATCCTTTTTCTTAATTGGGTCGCGCATGTTGGCGGCGCGGAAAAAGTATTGCTCGAGCTTGCCAAAAGTTTGCAGGGTCGCTGTGGCCTTTATTTGGCTACGCAAGAAGAAGGGGAACTTTGTGATGGCTTTCGACGCTTAGGCGCTCAGGTCTTTGTTGTCAAGATGCCCGCGTGGCGAAAATTTAAATATATCTTCGCCCGGCGATCCGCTGTCAGGCATATCGCGGGCATCATCAAGGACAAAGGCATAGATCTTGTTTACGCTAATTCCTATCGGCTGAACCCTTACGCGGTGCGCGCCGCGAAGGCCTGCCACATCAGGTCTGCTGTGCATATTCACGATCTGATCGAAGAGCGTCATGTCAGAAATTTTTTATTGCGTCAGGCTTCGTATGTGCTTGTGCCGTCACAGGCTTTGAGGGCTTATGTCAAGAGCCTTCAAGAAAAGATACGCGTGATCTCAAACGCTGTTGATATTGATCGTTTCGCGAGCGGACAACCGGGAAAGATCAAAAAGGAATTTCATCTTCAGGAAGATGAGGCCCTTGTGGTAATGATCTCTCATTTTGCGCCTCGCAAAGGACACAAGGTCTTTATTGAGGCAGCATTGCGGATCCTCAAGGAAAAGGATCGCGTGAGGTTCATGGTGGTCGGGGACAACATGTATCAAAGTCCTGTCACTCTTCCTGACCTGAAAGGTTACGCGCAAGACCATCGCCTTCGGTCAAAAATGATCTTTACTGGCAGACGCAATGATATTCCGGACATTCTAAAGGATGCGGATATTTTGGTGTTCCCCTCCAGTAGAGAGTCTTTTGGGTTGGTGGTGGCTGAAGCGATGGCAGCCAAGGTGCCTGTCGTCGCCGATCTTCACAGTGGCGGCCCGGCAGAGATCATTGGCGACAGCAGATATGGGATGTTGGTGGATTGTTCTAAAGAGGATGTGTTAGCTGCCGCCATTCTGACATTGATCAACGACCGGTCATTGCGCCATCAGCTTGCGCAGAGCGGTTTTGAGCGGGTAAAAAGTATGTACGCCATGCCTTCTTTTCGCAAGGCTGTCTTAGGGGCCTTTGAAGAAATGCTCGGCGGCATAGATGATCTTTAAAAGGCTTTTTTGCAGGGCCTTAAAACACATAAATAAAAAAAGAGCAGTGATCATATGGCATTGTTAAAGAAAAAAACCGATCATCGGGATGTATTTTTGTCGATGTTATCAGCGCAAGATCGAAAGATCTTGGATGTAGGCTGTGGGTCAGGGGCCCTGGGGGCGAAGCTGGTCGCGCAAGGCAAGGAGGTGGTCGGGATGGAGCAGGACGCAAAGCTATCCGATCAGGCGATCAGGTCGTTGACCAAGGTCATCACAGGGGACGCGTGTCAGCAGGCACTGCCATTTGAACAGGGGTATTTTGACGCCATCATATACGCGGATGTCTTGGAGCACTTAGTTGATCCGTTAGCGCTTTTGCGGCAACAACGAAAATATTTAAAACCCCAAGGAGAGATCCTGGTAAGCCTTCCTAACATCCGATACTATAAAGTCATGGATCAGGTCTTTTTTAAAGGGGTATGGGATTATACGGACGCGGGGATCCTGGACAAGACCCATATTAGGTTTTTTACGCTTGTCACGATGAAAGAATTGTTGGCGCGCGCGGGCTACGAGATCGTGGACATGCAAAGACATGTTGTTGCGTCGTCCTTTTATAAAGGCCTTAGCGCCTTATTGCTGGGCGCGGGAAAGGATCTTTTGACCTATCAATATTATTTCAAAGCCCGTAAAGTAGAAACTCCTGTTGCTGTGGCGCCCAGAAAAATAGTTCAGTTCTAAGAAAGAACCTATGCCAAGCGTTGATATTATCACTCTGAATTGGAATCGCAAGGACGTCACCCGGGACCTTGTTGAGAGTTTTTTTAAGCATACGCACCATCCGTGTCGGATCATTATTATTGATCAGGCGAGCACGGACGGAAGCCGGGAATATCTGAGCTCGCTTAAAAGCTGCGGCCATCATCAGGTTCAAGTGATCTTTAACAGCGAGAATACTGGATTTATCGCGGGCATGAACCAGGGAATGTCTATGTCGGACGCGGATTATGTTTGCCTTGCCAACAATGACATGCTGTTCACGGAAGGCTGGCTGGAAGAGATCTTGTCGGTCTTTGAAAGCAATAAAAATATCGGGCTTCTTAATCCTAATAGTAATAATTTGGGATTTGGTCCGCGGCAGGGCCAGTCGATCGATGAGTTTGCGCGAGAATTGCGCCTTCAGCAGGGTGGGTGTTTTGTGGAGATGCCGTTTTGTATCGGATTTTGCTTGGTGATCTGTCGGGAAGTCATACGCAAGGTCGGGTTTTTATCGACATATCTGGATTTTATGTTCTTTGAAGATACGGATTATTCTATGAAGGTCACCAGCGCTGGATATCTGATCGGCATGGCCAAGAAGTCTTATGTCTGGCATCAAGAGCACGCATCCTTTGATCCTAAGAGTCGGCGCTGCGAAGAGCTGATGAAAAAGAACTTAGCGATCTTCACGGAAAAATGGGGCAGGCTTCTGAGGATCGCTTGGATGATCGAAACTCCAGAGGAAATGGTCGAGGCCTGGCCGAACGCTTTGCGCTTGGCCCGTCAAGGAAATCAGGTTTCATTCTATGCCATGTTTTCTGCCGACAGGGCCAATCAGACTATCAACGAACATCAGCTTACACGGCATACTGGCGTCCGCATGCTTTTAGGGAGGAATATTCTATCGGCAGCTTGCGAAAACGTTGTGAAGAAGAAAAAAAATCATATTTTTATAAGTAAAAATAGGGCTGTTAATTTTGTTCTAAGCGTAGTAGGGGTCAAGGCCTTGCCATCGTGGGAGGAAACAGTTTACCAGAAAGCAAAGTTTGCGCACAGTCCGGATGCGCCGCGTGCGGGTGGTGCTTAGTATATAGTATTTGGAATTCGGTATATAGTTTAGGCAAACCTATTGCGGAGGATGGAAGGGTCAGGGAAAAGACAGGCAATAAATAGTGATAGGTTTATCAGGCGTGATACGTTATAATCCGTGCTATGAAGATCGATAAGAAGAAATATCCATGATATACAACAAAAAGATCATTGTCGTTCTTCCGGCGTATAAGGCCGAGAAGGCCCTGGAAAAAATTTTTGCGGGAAAAACTTTGGAAAAAATTTTTGCGG
>CAZAOD010000005.1:9709-11449 GCA_964486675.1 uncultured Planctomycetales bacterium
GAGAAGGCCCTGGAAAAAATTTTTGCGGGAAAAACTTTGGAAAAAATTTTTGCGGAAAAGACCCTGGAAAAAATCTTTGAGGAATGTATTGATATCTAATTCTTCAATAATAGTTTCTTCTTGACTGCTGTTCTCAATATAAGTACAATCGTTCTCATAGAGGGAACATTATGCTAAAAGATCTTATTGGATCAAGAACAAAGCAGGTTTTGCTCAGCACGTTTTTTGGTAATCCGGAAAAGGACTACTATACGCGACAATTAGCCGCCATGCACAATATGTCAGTTGGCACCTTGCATCGGGAGATCAAGAAGTTAGAGGCTTGCGGTATTCTCAGGGCGCGTGAAGTGGGGCATATCAAACTTTTTTCTCTGAACAAGCAACATCCACTTTTTGAGGAGCTTAAGAGCATTTTTTATAAAACAGAAGGGGTTATTAAACTTGCTCAGGACGCTGTTTCTAGTCTTCCGGGGGTAAGAGTTGCTTTTGTTTATGGTTCTTTTGCCAAAGGTGATGAGGGGCCGCAGAGCGATGTTGACATATTCTTAGTCGGCGACAATATTCCGGAAGAAGAGCTGGTCATTAATATCAGCGACCTTGAAAAGAAGCTCACCAGAGAAGTGAATTATACGCTGTATACAGAAAGCGAGTTCAGGAAGAAAAAGAAAGAAAAGAATTCTTTTTTGCTGGAGGTCTTAAAAGGCAAAAAGATCTTTATCCGAGGAGATGACCGTGGCCTCTGACGCCTTTTTCCGGGAATACATGGAAAAAAACCTGATCAAGAAGGAAAACATTTTCAGTTCTAAGTAAGAGTGCTTGCGTGGACGGCAAGGAGAGGTTTATGCTGCAAAATAAAAAGATCATTGTTGTCCTGCCGGCGTATAACGCGGAAAAGACCTTAGAGCGCACCTGCGCGGAGATCCCGCGGGATATCGTTGATGAGATTATCTTGGTCGACGACCGCTCAAGCGATAAGACCGTGGAGCTGGCCAGGAAGCTTGGGCTGACCGTCGTTGTCCATCCCAAAAATCTTGGTTATGGCGGTAATCAAAAGACCTGTTATAGGGAAGCCTTGGCGCGCGGCGCGGATATCGTTGTCATGCTGCATCCGGATTATCAATATCCACCCAAGCTGGTTTTGCCCATGGCGTCTTTGATCGCTACGGGGATGTTCGATGTGGTGTTGGGCTCCAGGATCTTAGGCGGCTACGCATTAAAAGGCGGGATGCCTTTTTATAAATACGTGGCTAATCGTTTGTTGACGGCGTTTGAGAATATCTGCACAGGCCAGAAACTTTCGGAATATCATACCGGCTTTCGCGCGTATTCCAGGGAAGTCTTAGGGCGCATTGACCTTGCGAAGAATTCGGATGATTTTGTTTTTGATAATGAGATCTTAACGCAGGTGTTTTATTTTGGGTACCGTATCGGGGAGATCAGCGCGCCGTGCTCTTATAATCAGGATTGCTCCTCGATCAGTTTTCGGCGAAGCGTTGTCTATGGTCTGGCGGTCTTGCGCACGACCCTTCGCTACGTTCTGGCCAAGGCAGGTCTGCGTTGTGATCCGATGTTCACTTCTTTGAGGGGCTGACCTTTCGAGTTTGCGGCAAGGATGAGGACAGTTGCTTCATTGACAAAATAATAGAAATATATATAATAATCCTAATTTTGTTGTCCTCGTTGTTAACCTTTTTATCGAAATTTTATCCAAAAAGGGAAGGTTTTTATGAATAAGATGAC
>CAZAOD010000005.1:11459-33023 GCA_964486675.1 uncultured Planctomycetales bacterium
AATAAAATGACGGTCAAAGATATTGATGTCAAAGGCAAGAAGGTCATTATCCGCGCGGATTTTAATGTCCCTCTTGATAAGGGTCTGAAGATCACCGATGATCGACGTATCCAGGAATCCTTGCCGACGATCAAATATATCCTGGAAAAAGGCGCTGACAAGGTTATTTTGATGAGCCATTTGGGGCGTCCTGATGGGGCCGTGGTGGAGAGTATGCGCTTAGCGCCGGTGGGAAAACGAATTGAAGAGCTTTTAAAGCAAAAGGTCCTCATTCTCAATGAGTGCGTCGGCGATAATGTCAAGGCGGCGATCAGTGCCGCGGGCGAGAAGATCGTCCTTTTGGAGAATCTTCGTTTTCATAAAGAAGAAGAAAAGAATAATCCTGATTTCGCGAAGAAACTTTCCGAACTCGCTGATATTTATGTTAATGACGCGTTTGGGACCGCGCATCGCGCGCATGCCTCGACAGAAGGCATTGCCAAATATTTGCCCGGCGTGGCGGGATTTTTGATCGAGAAAGAGATCAAGTATCTTGGCCAGGCGGTCGAAAATCCCGCAAGGCCTTTCGCGGTCATTTTAGGCGGGGCCAAGGTGTCGGATAAGATCATGCTCGTGGAGAACTTGCTCGCTAAAGCCAACGCGCTTTTGATCGGCGGCGGCATGGCGTACACGTTTTTAAAGGCGAAGGGTGAGGGGATCGGCAATTCTAAGCTTGAGGCGGATAAGGTCGATGTGGCCAAGGCGTTGTTAGAAAAAGCGGCCAAGATGAACGTACAGATCGAGCTTCCGGTCGACCATGTGGTGGTGGAAAAATTTGACAAGCCTGAGACCAAAAAAATCGTGGATCAGATCCCCGACGGGTGGATGGCGGTCGACATTGGGCCAAAGACGCAGGAGAATTTTAATAAGATCTTATCAGCGGCCAAGACCATTGTCTGGAACGGGCCGGTGGGGGTTTTTGAGACGGACGCGTACGCCGATGGCACAAAGGCTGTTGCTCAGCATTTGGCCGGGTTAAAGGGCGCCGTGACGATCGTCGGCGGCGGGGATTCGGCAGCGGCCGTCAGCAAGTTTGGCGTGGAGGACGCGATGACGCATATTTCCACTGGCGGCGGGGCGTCGTTGGAGTATCTTGAAGGCAAAAAACTTCCTGGCATCGTGGCGCTGAAGGATAAATAAAAAAGAAGTATGCAGTATGTGGTATATAGCATATGGTCCAAGAAGTTGAGAAGATCAAGAGTTTTAAAGATCTAAGAATCTGGCAAAAAGGTATCGAGATAGTCGAAGATTCTTATCAGCTTACGAAAGGTTTTCCTAAAGAAGAAGTTTATGGGTTGACATCTCAGAGGCCGTAGGGCGAGCGTGTCGATCCCTTCAAATATTGCGGAAGGTTTTAAGCGATATCATAACAAAGAATACAAGCAGTTTTTGTTCATTGCTCTTGGTTCTTTGGCTGAACTCGAGACACAGTTGATCATCGCCGAAAAGTTAGATTTTGTTAGTGGCCAGGGCCTGAGAAATGTTTTTGATAAGATAGAATATCTGTCAAGAATGATCTCTTCGTTGATGAAGAAGTTGGTTTAGTACAATATACTATATACCCTATACGATATACGGAGAACTTATGCGAAAACCGATCATTGCAGGAAATTGGAAATTAAATAAGAATATCAAAGAAGCAGTGGAACTCGTTGATGATCTGAAGGCGCGCTGCGCTGGCGTGACGAGCGTGGATATTGTTGTGTGCCCGGTCTTTACCGCGCTTTCTAAGGTCGCGGAAGCCTTAAAGGGAAGCTCGATCGGCCTAGGAGGCCAGGACCTGTATTGGCAGGACGCGGGGGCGTTTACCGGCGAGGTGTCAGCACCCCTACTGAAAGATGCCGGTTGTCAGTACGTGATCATCGGCCATTCGGAGAGGCGGCAATTTTTTGGCGAGACCAACGAAACCGTGAACAACAAGATCAAGGCGGCCTTAGCGCACGGTCTGATACCGATCGTTTGTGTGGGTGAGAATTTGGCAGAGCGTGAGTCCGCAAAGACCTTTGCCGTTGTGCAGGACCACGTTGAGAATTCCCTGAAAGGGTTTAGCGCGCAGGAAGCAGAAAAAATGGTCGTCGCTTACGAGCCGGTCTGGGCGATCGGCACGGGCAAGACCGCGACCCCGGCGCAGGCCCAGGAAGTCCACAGCTTTATTCGAAAATTGTTAGAAAAAATGCACGGCCAGGCGGTCGCGAACACTGTTCGGATCCAATACGGTGGCAGTGTTAAGGCGGAAAACACCCGCGAACTACTTTCCCAGCCCGACATTGACGGGGCGCTGGTCGGCGGCGCGAGCTTGAAAGGCGACTCGTTCGCCGGGATCGTCCAAGGGGCGCTGGCAAAATAAAGAGGAGAAAATATGTACACATTTGTTCTGATCGTTCACGTAATTGCTTGCCTTCTGCTAATGGCTGTTGTGCTGATGCAGTCGGGCCGAGGCGGTGGTTTGACAGAAGCGTTCGCCGCGGCGGAGTCGGTCTTTGGGCCGAAGACCAACGTGTTGCTGGTCCGCGCGACCACGATCGTTGGGACCGTGTTCCTTGTCACGTCCTTAAGTTTGGCGTACTTATCGGCTCAGCGCGACAAGTCTCTTTTGTTGGCGGACAAAGAGGTCGAGCAGACGATCGACCCTGACCAGCTTTTTGACGAGGCTTCAAAAAATGCCCAAACTATTGAAATTAACGCAGCAGTCCCAGCTGACGACGTCCGTGAACAGCCCGTGGCTCAATAGGCAACTTACTTTTCTTTTGCTGAACAAAAAACTACTAACAGGCTTAGTAGTTTTTTTGTTGTCTTCTCTTGCGTGCGTTGTTTGCGCGCAAGAAGAGCTGGCGCGCCGACACGGTGGACAGGTCGTCTTCGCCACCAGCTCTGACCCAAAATCCTTTAACCCGATCACCGCTCAGGAAACCTCCTCTACGGTCGTTATCAGCCACGTCTTTGAAGGCCTGACCCGCACCAACGCTGTCACCCTGGCCGTGGAACCGTGCTTGGCAGAAAAATGGACGATCAGCCCTGACGGGCTTGTGTGGACCTTCGCCTTGCGCCAGGACGTCCTTTGGTCCGACGGAAAACCCTTTAGCGCCGCGGACGTCCTTTTTACCTTTAACGAACTTATTTACAATCCTGACATTCCGTCCTCGGACCGTGATATTTTTACGATTGACGGAAAAAAGATCCTCGTTGAAAAACTCGACACGTACACGGTCCGCTTTACCTTGCCGATGAAATTCGCGCCCTTCTTGCGTTCGCTGGGAACTTCCATTTTGCCTGAGCACAAGCTCGCGGCTGCTGTTTCCGCGGGCCGTTTTAATTTTACCTGGGGCATTGACACACCCGTGCGGGAGATCGTGGGCACAGGCCCGTACGCCCTGGCGCAATACGCGCCCGGCCGGCAGATCGTGCTTGAGGCCAACCCGTATTATTGGCGAAAGGAATCGAGCGGCCAGCGCCTGCCGTACATTCAACGGATCATTTTCTTGATCGTGCCCAACCAGGACGTGGCTTTGCTGAAATTCTTAGACGGGGAAGTAGATTCTACTTCTGTGCGGGGCATGGATTATTCTATTTTAAAACCTTTGGAGAAGAAAAAAGATTTCACGGTGTACGACCTGGGCTCAGCATTTTCCAGTAATTTTCTGGTCTTTAATCAGAATTCACGCCTCAACCCTAAGACACAAAAACCCTTCGTTGACCCGGTCAAGCTATCGTGGTTTTCCAATGTTCATTTTCGAAGGGCCGTGGCGCACGCGATCGACAAACAAAGGATCATCGAGATCGTCATGAACGGCCTGGGTTATCCGCAAGACGCGGCGGAAAACCCCAACAATATTGCTTTTTATAATCCGGATGTTGTCCGTTATGAATATGATCTATCGAAAGCAAAACAGATCCTAGCGCAAGAGGGCTTTGTGGACCGCGACAAGGACGGCATCTTAGAGGATGCTCAGGGCCACAGGGTGGAGTTTAATTTGTACACCAATTCGGATTCCAACGAACGTTTGCAGATCGCCGCGATCATCCGTCGGGACTTGCAGCTCTTGGGGATAAAGGTCAACTTTTTAGGCCTGGAATTTAACAGTATCGTTTCTAAATTGATGGCTAATTATGAGTGGGACGCGATCGTTCTAGGATTGACCGGAGGACTGGAGCCTCATTTTGGAAAAAATGTTTGGGTGTCCAACGGCCAGCTGCATTTTTGGAACCCAGGCCAGCCTGTCCCCGCGACTGCTTGGGAGAAAAGAGTTGATGAGATCTTTACGGAAGGCGTGCAGATCTTAGATGATGCCAAGCGCAAACCCTTGTATGATGAATGGCAGCTGATCGTCTCCCAACAGTTGCCACTCATTTACACGGTCTTTAACGCGAGCCTTGTGGCTGTGCGCAATAAATTTGAGAATTTAGCACCGTCGAAATTTGGCGGGATCTTTCATAATCTCGAGGAACTATACCTTAAACCATCTTATCGCAACCGATGATCAAATTCATTATTCGCCGCATAATTGTTTCGTTGCCGCTTTTGCTGGGGATCTCATTTATGACCTTCTTGCTGATCACGGTCACGCCCGGCAATTTCTTTGACACGCTTAAGATGGACCCCCGCGTTTCTCCGGACACGATCGCCCATTACGAAAAACTTTATCATTTGGATAAGCCCCTCTTAGAGCAATACCTGGTCTGGCTGAAAAATATCCTTAAATTTGACCTGGGGTATTCATTTTATTACAACACTCCGGTCGTTGAGATCATGAAGGTCAGGCTGTGGAATACCTTTCTTCTGTCCATCAGCAGCTTGATCTTGACGTGGGCTTTGGCGATCCCCTTGGGGATCATCATGGCCGTATACCGCAATCGTTGGATCGATAAGATCCTGTCGTTAGGGTCGTTTTTATGCCTGTCGGTCCCCAGTTTCTTTTTTGCCATCCTTTTTCTTTACGCGGTTTCTGTCGTCGGAGGCTTGCCCTTGGGTGGGATGCACAGTGTCCACACTCAGGATCTTTCTTGGGTCCAGCGCTTCGTGGACCTGTTGAGGCATTTGTTGATCCCAACGGTCGTCATTTCGCTGGGGTCTATCGCGGCGCTGCAAAGGGTGATGCGCGGCAATTTACTAGATGCCTTAGGCCAGCAATATATTTTAGCCGCACGAGCTAAGGGCTTGCCGGAAAATAAGGTTATCTTTAAGCATGCTTTGCGTAACGCTATCAATCCGATGATCACGCTTTTGGGATATCATTTTTCAGGACTTTTAAGCGGAGCCGCCTTGGTCGAGATCATATGCAGTTGGCCTGGTATCGGGGCCTTGATGCTCACGGCGGTGCGGGCCAAGGATGTTTATCTGGTGATGGCCAACATGATGATGGGAGGCGTTCTGCTTTTGCTCGGTAATTTATTAGCGGATATTTTATTAGCGTGGGCAGACCCGCGCATTCGTTATGAACAAAGATAAAAAACCCTTTAATCAGTTTCAAATCGGATGTACTGTCTTTGCGCGCAACCGCTGGGCGGTCTTTTGTTTGATCGTTCTAGGGTTGTTGTACACAACGGCGATATTCGCGGATTTCCTTTCGCCTTACCGTTATGATAATGAAGACCGCAGTTATTCCTTTTGTCCTCCCATGAAGGTCCATTGGAAAAATGAGCAAGGAGCTTTAAGTCGTCCGTATGTGTACGCGACTTCTTTTTCGTTCAATGAAGTTCATCGGCGAATCTATCTCGAGGATAAGACCCAGAAGTTTTTTATCCGTCTTTTGCCTAAGGGCGATTCGTATCGTCTTTTAGGGGTGATCCCTTGGGATCGCCATTTATTTGGCGTTGATAGCCCTGGGCGGCTTCATCTTTGGGGCGCGGATTCACGCGGACGTGATCTTTTTTCGCGGATCTTTTGGGGCGCGCGCATTTCGCTATCCATCGGGATCATTGGCGTCGCGATCTCCTTTGTTTTAGGGCTCTTGGTTGGCGGTATGGCCGGCTACTATGGAGGGCGGGTTGACAACGTGCTGATGCGTGTCTGCGAAATGTTCATGATGGTCCCTGGTTTTTATTTGATGCTGGCTTTGCGCGCCGCGTTCCCGCCGCACCTTAATTCATTTCAGGTATATCTTTTGATCATCGTTATTTTTTCATTTATCGGATGGGCTTCGTTGGCGCGCGTGATCCGCGGCATGAGCATGTCATTGAAAGAAAGAGAATATGTGCTGGCCGCCAAGGCGATGGGGTTATCAGATATCAGGATCATCGCTACCCATATTCTGCCTCATACGATGTCGTATTCGATCATCGCGATCATGCTGTCGATCCCTGGGTATATTATGGGCGAGTCCGCGCTCAGCTTGCTGGGGCTTGGTATCCAAGACCCTTACGCTAGCTGGGGCAATCTATTGTCAGAGGCCATGGGGATCGTATCGATCCAGCTGGCCCCATGGATCTTGCTGCCGGGTTTCTTTATTTTCTTAACGGTCATTTGTTTTAATGTCGTTGGCGACGCTTTGCGCGACGCGCTGGACCCAACGCTTAAGGTGGAAGGGTAAGGGTCATGTCAAATGTGTTGTTAGATATCCGCGGTCTGTCGATCGGCCTTCAGCAAGAGGACGGGGTTAGGGAGCTGTTGCGTGATATTTCATTGGATATTTTGCCGCAAGAAACAGTGTCCTTGCTGGGAGGCTCTGGTGGCGGCAAGACAAGTCTGGGGCTTTCGGTCTTGCGCCTGTTGCCATCCGCGATGAAGGTTTCCGAGGGTAAGATATTATTTTTAGGCCAGGACTTGTTAAGCTTCCAAAGCTCTCGTATGCGTCAGATCCGCGGTAAAGAGATCAGTATGATCTTTCAGGAGCCCCTAAGCGCGTTCAATCCTGTTTTTCGCATAGGGGATCAGATCGCGGAAGTAGTGTCTGAGCATACCGACTGTCCGCGTCAAAGTATTGCCAAGAGGGTGTGTGATCTTCTTGAGATGGCTGAGATCCCTGAGCCTCGACGGGTAGCATCTGCCTATGCGCATCAGTTAAGCGCCGGCCTTCGCCAGCGGGCGATGATCGCTCAAGCCATCGCGGCCTCTCCTAAGCTTATTATCGCGGATGAGCCGACGAGCAATCTGGACGTGACGGTGCAAGCCCGCATGATCGAGCTTTTTGCCAAATTAAAGAAACAACTTGGCGTGTCGTTACTTTTGATCACTCATGACCTCGGCCTAGTGAAGGCGATGGCGGACAGGGTTTTTGTTTTACACGAGGGAAGGATCGTTGAACAGGGAAGAACACAAGACGTGCTTGGCCACGCGCGCCATGATTTTACCAAACGTTTGCTGACGACGATAAATCCATGACAGTATTAGCGCTTGAACATATCAAGAAATATTTTGTGACCGCCACAGATTGGCGCGCAAGACCATTGCATCTGGTACGCGCGGTCGATGACGTGAGCTTGTGCATCCAGCCCGGCGAGAGTTTGGGACTGGTGGGAGAATCCGGATGTGGAAAGACCACCCTGGCACGCATCGCTATGAAACTGATCGCGCCTGAGGCAGGGAGGATCGTTCTTGAGGGCAAGGATATCTCGTCGCTATCGTCCGCTCAGATGAGGCCTCTGCGCAGCCGCATACAGATGGTTTTTCAAGACCCATTTAACAGCCTTGACCCGCGTTTTACCATACGTCGCATCCTTCAGGAAGCGATGCTATTGTCTTCGTTGTCGGCTCGCGCTAAAGAAGACAGATCCTGCGAACTTCTTTTAGCGGTCGGGCTTTCAACGGATACCCTGCATCGATTCCCTCATGAGTTCAGCGGGGGAGAACGCCAGCGTATCGCGATCGCGCGCGCCTTGGTGGCTGACCCAAGGCTTTTGATCCTCGATGAAGCGGTGTCCTCGCTGGATGTTCTAGTACAGGAACAGATCCTTGATCTTCTGCTTAAACTGCAGCAACAATTTGGCGTGACGTATTTCTTTATTTCGCACAACCTTAATGTCATCAAAAAACTTTGCCCTCAGGTCGCCGTGATGTACCAAGGAAAGATCGTAGAGCAGGCGGACCGTGTGTCTTTGATCCAGCAACCGCAACATCCGTATACCAAAAACCTTTTATCCGCGGCCATGAATTACCGCTGTGATCGGGATTTTGTTTTTGACTGGGCATCGTCAAAAATGCGCTGGACACAGAAGACAAAGGGACATTTTGTGTTAGAATAACAAAAAGGTTTCTATGCTAGAAAAGATCTGTAAAAAAAGCTGTTATATCACTGGGATGCTGTGTTTTGGTGTCCTGATAGGCCTGGTTGTCTTTTTGTCTAATTTTGAGGTTACGGATTTTGATCTCTGGCTTCATTTAAAGACCGGAGAAGTGATCGTTGAGCAAGGCTTTATCCCTATCAAAGATATTTTTTCCTGCACCATGGCTGGCCAGCCATGGAATAATCACTCGTGGTTGTTTCAGGTGATCTTCTACTTGGCGCTGTCCATTGGAGGCCTTGACGGTCTTTTTATGGCGCAAGTGGTTGTCGTCGCCTTTACATTCTTCTTCTTATTTCTTCTTAGTGATATTCGTCGACGGCATTGCTTTACCGTATTCCTTTTGTTCTTGCTGGCCATGATCTATCAAAGCCGCATGACCATGCGGCCAGATCTTTTGAGCCTTTTGTTTTTTGTCGTCTATGTCTACATTCTCTCGCTTCATTTGGATAAGCGTTTGAGCCTTTGGATTTTAGTGGGGGTTCAGATCCTGTGGGTCAATGTCCATGGGTTCTTTATTTTTGGCCCTCTTCTTGTCCTTCTGGGCATCCTGTGCGAATTGATCAAGCGGCATGTAAAGCTTCCGTGGCAGTGGAACGATATCGGGCGGTTGACGAACGATGAGCTTGCAAAGATGAAAGTTCTTTTTGTTTTTAGCAGCTTGGCGTGCTTAGTGAATCCCCAACATATTCATGGCGCTTTATATCCGTTCTCTGTTCTTTGGCAGGTTTCTGGAGATTCACGAATATTTTTTAGCCATATACAAGAACTACAAAAGCCGATCCTTCTTGGTGATCTTTGGACATTAAAACATATAGCCTATAAGGCTTTGATATTTATTTCAGGATGTAGCTTTGTTGTTAACCGCCGACGCATTGATCTTTCCGCGCTTTTTTTATGGGTTCTGCTCCTTGCTTTTTCTCTTCAGGCTGTGCGTAACATCTTGTTCTTCGGGGTTGTTGCGTGCATTGTCACTATCCTGAATTTTTCAGAATATGCTTTAGAAGATATCCTGCCTTTTCGCTTCAAGGATCGAACGTTTCGATATATCACGATCGCGATGCTGAACATCATTATGATCTTTTGGATCGTGCGCTATGGCCTTAAGGAATCCCAGAAAATATATTTTAATTTTGATAAATATGAGATGAAAAGTTATTATGGCGGGATCAACTTAAGGGCCTATCCATGGGCCGCTTCTCGGTTCATCAATGATAATGGTATTAAAGGTAATTTTTTCAATGATTTTAATTCTGGAGCTTTCCTGATAGGCCGCTGCTCGCCGCAGATCCGTGTTTTTATTGACGGACGCACAGAATTCTACGGACCTCAATTCTTTCAGGATTATGTTAAGATCTGGGACGACGGAGATGAGGCCGCGTTCTTGAGGGCCGCGGAAAAATACCAGCTTACCGGGGTTTTCTTAAGCTCATCGATTAATCACATCGGTGAAAAGATCTTGCAGCATTTGTATAAAAATGAGCAGTGGGCTTTGGTCTATCTTGATCACGACGCGGTCATTTTCTTAAAGAAGATCCCTTGCCATCAAGCGCTGATCCAGAGATTTCAGAAAGACAAGAAAAGCATTACATTTTCTGATATTGATCTTCAGCGTTTAGGCCCGCGAGACGTTTTTCCTTATCGCGAGATCAAGCGCGCTTATGCGCTGGAATCTTTAGGCTTCGATGACCTGGCGCGCGATCAGATATCGCGCGCTCTCTTGGCAGCGCCAGACGCTCCGGAAGCGTACTATATCCGCGGAAAGATCTGGAAGAAAAACAAAGAGCTTCACAAGGCTTTTGAAGATTTCCGCTTGGCGACAATGCTTGCAGGCCGGGACGCGAACATGCGCTATCAGCTGGCCTTGATGTACGCGGCATTAGGGGATCACAAGGAGGCCGTGCGTCAGTTTAAAATTCTTCAGAAGCATCGCGTTCACAGGCCAAAGGTGTTGTTTGGCCTCGCAGGATCGTTAGCAGCTTTAAAAGAGGATAAAAACGCCATCCAGGCGATTCGTAAGGGTCTGTCGCTTGATCCTGAAGATTTAGAGCTTGCGCTGGAGGCCGCGGATACTTTAATGCATCAAAAGCGTTATATGCTTGCGATAGAATTTTATAGCTTGATCTCTTTAGCTTATCCGCGCGAATCAAGTGTTTATGAAAAGATAGGGCTTTGCTATAAATCTTTAGGGCAATATAAGAAAGCTCAGGAAGCTTTTTTGCGGGGATTGAAGATCGATCCTGCTGATCCTTCGCTGCGTCGAGAGGCGGAAGAGATCAAAAGATCCCTTAAAAAAGTTCATGCAGGCTAATAGCAGTTGAGCAAACATTTTTATCCTATAAACATACAAAAGAAAGGTTTTTATGCGTGATATTCTAACATTTATTTTGGCTGGAGGAAAAGGTGAGCGCTTAGACCCTTTGACCCGCGATCGGGCCAAGCCGGCTGTGCCTTTTGGAGGCATTTATCGGATCGTGGATTTTACATTAAGTAATTGCATCAATTCAGGATTAAGGCGCATTTTTGTTTTGATCCAGTATAAGTCTTTTTCTTTGCAAAAACATCTTTTAGCCGGTTGGGACGTTGTCTCCAGTCAGCTTGGGGAATTCATTGACGTGATCCCTCCCCAGCAGCGTGTGGGCTCGGATTGGTATCGGGGGACAGCGGACGCGATCTACCAGAACATTTACGCGATCAAGGATTACAACCCTAAGAAAGTTCTGATCCTTTCCGGCGACCATGTTTACCGCATGGATTACAGTCGGGTGTTCGAATATCATAATGTTAAGAATGCGGATGTGACCGTTTGTTGTGTCAAGATGCCTAAGGCTTCTGCCGCGCATTTTGGTGTGGTTGAGGTGGATAAAGAGGGGCTTATCTGTGGGTTTCAGGAAAAGCCCCAGCAGCCTAAGACCATCCCAGGGGATCCTAACAGTATTTTTGCGTCGATGGGTATTTATCTATTCAACAGGGAAGTCTTGGTGGAAGAATTGACAAAAGACGCGAACAAAAAAGATTCGGATCATGATTTTGGGAAGAATATCATCCCGCAGATGATCGCCCAGAAAAAGCGCGTTTTAGCTTATAACTTCGCGGACAAAAACGATAAACCGCGCTATTGGCGCGATATCGGAACGCGCGATTCGTATTATCAGGCGAATATGGACCTGTTAAGACAGCCGCCAAAGTTTGATCTGTTCCGCAAGACATGGCCTATTCGCACTTATCACGAGCAGTATCCGCCGATCAAGATCTTGGCCTCTGGGTCTAAGGACAGCGCTAAGCCGGGTGTTATCTTAAATTCCTTCGTGTCGGGTGGCTGCGTGATCAAGGGCGCGCATATTCGCCGCTCGATCCTGTCGCCCAATGTGATCGTTGAAAACAATGTGCAGATCAGCGATTCGATCATCATGTCAGATGTTGTGATCGGTAAAGGGGCTAAGATCAAGAACGCGATCATTGATAAAGAAGTCGTGGTCCCTGCCAGCGCGGAGATCGGATATCATTTGGACCTTGACCGCAAGCGTTTTGCGGTCACTACCTCCGGCATTGTGATCGTGCCGAAAAAGGCGGCGTTCGAGGAATAAAATTGAGGGTTTAGATCGTTCGAAAAGAAAAAGGCCCCGCAGGATTTCTGCGGGGCCTTTTTGATCGTGGTCACTGTAAAGCTTAGCGGTTGAGCGCGGCTTTAAATTTTTTCGTCAACAGAGGAACGACCTGGAACACGTCCCCAACGATCCCATAATTGGCGACCGTAAAGATCGGCGCGTGAGGGTCTTGATTAATGGCAATAATGATATTGGAGGATTGCATGCCCACCAAATGCTGGATCTGTCCTGAGATGCCGCAGGCGATATAAAGTTTTGGACAGACCGTTTTTCCTGTTTGTCCGACCTGATGCGAATACGGCATCCAGCCCGCGTCAACAGCCGCGCGGGATGAGCCGACCGCGCCGCCTAAGACCTTGGCGAGTTCTTCTAAGATCGCAAAGTTTTCAGGCCCTTTCATGCCGCGTCCGCCAGAAACGATGATGTCCGCTTCCGCAATATTGATCGTTGATGTTACTTCTTCAACGATGTCCAATAGTTTGGTGCGTGATGTCAGAAGTGTTTTAGGAACCGTTTCTTCGATGATCTTACCCTTGCGCGCGGTGTCATGTTCGGATTCCTTGAATACTTTGTGGCGGACCGTTGCCATTTGCGGGCGGTGATTTTTGCTAAGAATCGTCGCCATGATATTGCCGCCAAAAGCTGGGCGGGTTTGCATTAAGAATTTCTCTTTAGGATCGATATCCAACCCTGTGCAATCCGCTGTTAATCCTGTGTGCAGTTTGACCGCGACGCGGGAGATCAAAGAGCGTCCAATAAAAGTAGCTCCGCATAAGAATATTTCGGGACGGTATTTACGGATAATGTTGACCAGCGCGCGGGTATACGGCTCATCAAGATAGTGCTCAAGCTCAGGTGTGTCCACCACGTATACATTATCAGCGCCGCGATAGATCAGTTCTTGGGCCTTGTCCTTGATATTATGCCCTAAGAGCACGCACGAAACTTCGGCGCCCAACTTATCGGAGAGCTCGCGTGCCTTGCCTAAGAGCTCAAAAACAACTGATTGGATAACGCCTTTTTTCTGTTCAGCAAAGACCCAGATCCCTTTGTATTCTTCTATATTAGGCGTCTTGCTGGCGTCGCGCTTAAGATCGATCGCATTGAACTTGCAGGATTCAACACAAGCTCCGCAGAGGGTGCATTTATCGTAGTTGATAACGGCTTTTTTGCTAACAATAGTGATCGCCCCGAAAGGGCAGACTTTAACACACAAGGTGCATCCGGTACATTTATCTTTGATGATCTGAATGCTCATGCGACTAACCTATCTTTGATCGCTTCTACAAGTTTTGTTGTTGTGTCTTCACAGTCTCCTTCGAAGACCTGTCCTTTGGGCCGCGGTGGCGGTGTAAAGATCTTTGAAACCCACGTTGGAGACCCTTTGAGGCCCAATTTTTCTTCTTCTAAGTCGAGATCGACGGCTTTCCAGGAGATGATCTCAGCTTTTTTAGCTTTCATGCGCCCTTTTAAAGATGGGATGCGCGGTTCATTGATCTCTTTGACGACCGTCAAAAGGCAAGGGAGGGATGTCTTAACGATCTCAAAGCCTTCCTCGGTCATGCGCTCAACTGTTGCGTGGTTATCTTTTACGTCCTCGATCTTTTTGACATAGGTCACTTGAGGGATATCCAGTTGCGTGGCGATCCCTGGCCCGACCTGTGCCGTGTCTCCGTCGGACGCTTGTTTACCACAGAGGATAATATCAACAGCGCCGACCTTTTTTATGGCCATCGCCAATGTATAACCGGTCGCTAAAGTATCTGATCCGGCGAACGCGCGGTCACTAACTAAAACGCCCTCATCGCAGCCCATCGAAACAGCTTCCCGCAGCGCGGCATCCGCTTGCGGAGGGCCCATTGTGATCACTGTTACTTTACCATTGAATTTTTCTTTCAGGCGAACACCTTCTTCGATCGCGTACATGTCGAACGGATTGATGATCGACTGCACGCCTTCGCGAATGAGCGTGTTCGTGGCAGGGTCAATACGAACCTGCGTTGTGTCGGGAACTTGTTTGATACAGACGACGATGTTCATTATTTAGACATTTCCTTAATAAGATTGAGCGCGATAATGTTGCGCTGGATCTGGTTGGTTCCCTCGTAGATCTGTGTGATCTTCGCATCGCGCATATATTTTTCAACCGGATATTCTTTCATATAGCCGTAGCCGCCAAAGATCTGCACCGCGTCGGTCGTGACCTTCATGGCCACATCGGAAGCGAACATCTTTGCCATGGCTGAATCCTTGGTAAGGTTCTTAGCCCCAGCATCGATCTGTCGCGCGGACGCGTAAACCAGCGCGCGGGCCGCCTCGATCTGTGTCGCCATATCCGCGAGCATGAACTGTATCCCTTGAAAGCTTGAGATCGGTTTGCCGAATTGTTTTCGTTCTTTGGAATATTTGACAGCGGCTTCAAAAGCGCCCTGGGCGATCCCAAGAGCCTGCGCGCCGATGCCTGGGCGGGACATATCAAATGTTCTCATCGCGATCAAGAATCCTTGGCCTTCCTTACCGATCATGTTCTCCTTAGGGATACGGCAATCCGTGAAAATGAGCTCTCGGGTGGCTGACCCGCGGATACCAAGCTTGTCTTCTTTTTTACCGAATGTAAATCCAGGTGTCCCTTTTTCGACGATAAAAACGCTCGCGCCGCGCGCGCCGCGATCTTTACTGGTCATCGCGACAACGGTGTAGATCTCCGCTTCACCGCCATTGGTGATGAAATGCTTTGTCCCGTTTAAGATATAATGATCGCCATCTTTTTTGGCCGTTGTCTGCATCGCGCTCGCGTCTGAGCCGGCCGCAGGTTCTGTGATGGCAAAGGCTGCTAACTTTTTTCCAGAAGCAATGCTAGGAAGGTATTTTTCTTTTTGTTCTTCGCTGCCAAAAAGAAGGATAGGATCGGTCCCTAACGCTGTCGCGGAAAAAGCCAGGGCAATGCCCGCGCAGCCACGAGAAAATTCTTCGGTGGCGATACAAAGTTCAAGCAGGCCGCCGCCCATCCCGCCATATTTCTCATCGATATAAACACCGAAGATGTCTGATTCAGCCATAACCTTGACAATGTCCCAAGGAAATTCTTCTGTTTCATCATAATGAGCCGCCACGGGCATGATCTTCTCATCTGTGATCTGACGACAAAGATCTCTGAGCATGACTTGTTCTTCGGTCAATAAATAATCCATTGATTCCTCCGTTTTATGTGCTTTTTGAGCGATCCATTGAAAGTCAAGGACGCGCCAGGCTATTTCTGGCTTTCGCGTTGATCTTCAGGACTGGACTCTATTGAATATGATAGAAATCTTTATGAAACTTTTTCAATACTACCATAATGTCAGCAAAAAAAGCAATAATTTTTTTTCTTTTCTTTTAAGTTTTCTCTTCCTATATATAGCCCCTTCAGGGCTTAAGAAAAATAGTTCATGAAGAAAGATCATTTAAAAGATCTTATGGCATGTTCATTTATTTATTTAAGATAAAATAATGTTTTAATACTTCCTATTTATTATTATTATGAGATAATGTGATATATGTAAATGGATGTAACTCTATGTAAGTTATATGGCTTTAAATGTATAATAAAGCATTTTATAGATTCTTTATGTATTTTAATAACATTAAATGAATTATTACTTGACAAAATGAATTTAATGTAATAAAGTAGAAAAGGAATACATCCAATAGACATAGACATCACAATAACAAACTAAATGTATTGATAAGAGAAATAATGTAATGCCTTTCGAAGCTTTAATGACAATCGAAGAAGTCGCGTCTTATCTTAAAGTTAAGAAGCGGACTGTTTACGACTGGGTCAAGAAGGGTAAGATCCCTGCGATCAAGACAGTTGGACAGTGGCGCTTTAAGAGAGACCGTATCGATCAGTGGCTTGAGGCTCAGAATCAAGGAGGAGGCGTATGGCAAATTTAACAAAAGAAGCGATCGAAAAGGACCTTCGAGCGATGGTGGCAGAGATCATCGAGGTAGAGCCGCAGTCGATCAATGGCGAGGCCAATTTTGTCAAAGACCTCGGCATGGATTCCATGATGGCCTTGGAGATCCTCGCGGGGATCGAAAAAAAATATCGGATCGTTGTCCCTGAAGATACGTTACCGAAGTTCACATCATTGGATCAGACGGTTCAGATCGTTCACGAGATCATAAATAACAAAACTGTCAAGGCGTAAAACCATTTTTAATAGAAAGGTTTTAGTATGTATCTTAAGCGCGTTGAGATCTTTGGTTTTAAATCATTCGCTGACAAAACTGTCCTGAATTTTGAGCCTGGTATCACGGCCGTTGTGGGGCCTAATGGTTGCGGCAAAAGCAATGTTTTTGACGCGATTCGATGGGTCTTGGGCGAGCAGAGCATGAAAGAATTACGCGGCTCTAGCAAGGAAGACGTTATCTTTAGCGGGACCAATCAGCGTCAACCATTGAACTTTGCTGAAGTCAGCCTTACTTTTTCCAATGAGAACAAGATCTTTCCTATTGAATATGATGAGGTCACGGTTTCGCGAAGGTTATTCCGCTCAGGGGAAAGCGAATATTTGTTGAATAAAACACCCGTGCGCTTAAAGGATATCTTAGAACTACTTATGGGGACAGGGGTCGGCGCGGAGGCGTATTCTTTGGTTCAGCAAGGAAAGGTGGATCTGGTCGTGAGCGCTCGTCCGGATGACCGCCGACTGATCTTTGATGAGGCAGCAGGGATCACCAAATACAAAACAAAAAAACGTGAGGCATTGAACAAGCTTGAAGATGTCGAGAATAATCTGTTGCGTAGCAATGACATTATCACAGAGGTCAAGCGTCAGATTGCTTCCATTGAGCGGCAGGCGAAGAAAGCACAGAAGTATAAGGAAGAACATGAGCGTTTAAAGGTTTTGGAATTTTTTGCCGCGCAAAAACATATCGCGAATTTCAATCAAGAGCGGCAGGACCTGGAAAATTCTTTGCAAAGTTACCAGAAAGAGGAATCTTTGCTCGGTGATGAATTAGAGAAGCTGAACCATCAGCTCTCGGAAGAGAACCGTTTGGTCAGCGAATTGGACGAGAAGGCAAATGAACTGCAGCGCGAGAATATCAAACTTGGAAATCAGATCGAGATCGAAGGCCGCCAGATCCATTTTAACGAAGAGCGTATCGCCAACATTGACAGTGATCATTTGCGCCATGAAGAACAAAAGGTCCAGCTAAAAGAGCGCTGCCGCGGCCAGGAAGAAAAGATTCTAGGCCTGAAAGCATCTTATCAGAACCTGATCGACAGCATCCAAAAGAACACCCAAGAGCTTGATCTAAAAAAAGAGCTATTACATTCCTTGCAAGAGAAGATCCATCAGCACAAGCTTGCCATTAAGCAAGAAGAAGAGGCGATCTTTGATCGGTCGGCAAAGCAGACCCATATCAAGAATGACCTGACGGAGATCATGAAGAATTTTCAAAGTGCCTTAGCCCGTAAGCGCCGTTTGGATTTTGAAAACGACAAGGTGGGCTGCGAAAAAGAGGACGTTGACAATAAGCTGCGCAGTGTTTCTGAGGATATCGACCGTTGTTCAGAAAAGATCGCGGATCTGCGCACGGAAAAAGAGACATATGAAAAAACTTGGCAGCAGCTGAAAGAGGCGATGGCTGTCTTAGAGAAGACCATCAGCGATCTGGAAAATTTAAAGTTAGCCCTTCGTTCTAAACGAGAATTCATCGAGGATCTGCGCGCCCAATATGAGACGGGATCCGATGTGGCTTGCCAAGGATCCTTGCTCACGGCCCAACCGCCGACAGACGACAAGAAGGGGATCATCGGAAAGATCCGTTCCGTTGAAGGATTAACAGAAGATCAGGTTAAAAGTTTAGGAGAGCGTTTTACCTCCTTGGCTAACGGCCAGACTGTTTATGAAATTAAATGCGAAACAAAGTTCATTGAGCTTGATCCAGAGCAGATCACCAATCAGATCAATGATCTGACCGCGGAGGTAAGCCGTTATTTAGAACAAAAAGCCGCTATGGTTATCGAGATGACAGAAGCGGAGAATCAGGTCAGCCGTGTAGGCGTGGCGATCCACGAGCAAGAGCGTGAGCTATCGCGTCATGAGGCGCGCAAGAATAATATTCTGGAAGAGTCAAGTAAGCTTTTTGATGAACTTAATATCATTACGCAGGAGCTCCAGGAAACTAAAGATTCTTTGGCGCATTTAAAGGGCCGAGAGGATGCCTTGACGCAGGAATTGAATACGAGCACGCAAGAGATCGAAGCGTTCCAGGCGACGATCAAAGGCCGCCAAGATGAGATCGCGGTTAAGGGCCAGGAGCGTGAACACGTTTTACTTGAGATCACACAGCTGGAAACACAGATCGATTCTTATCGGGGACAAGAACAGTCCTTCCAGGGCGACTTAAGGATGTTCGAGGATGCTTTGATCGAAAGCGCGCAAGAGTTAAAGAGGGTAGAGGATGATGACCAGAATGATCAGGTCAAAAAAGGAGAGTATCAAGCTTCTATCACGCATTTGCGCCAGAAGATCGCTGATGTTCAAGCCAAGCAGCAGGAGCTTGCGAGCGTTTTGACGACATACGCGCAGCAGAAAGAAGAGATTTTTACCCGTATTGCTGATGTGCGCGCGAAAGTCAAGAGCGTTCAAAGCGCGTTAGAGCAGATCCAGAATAATGCGCACACCCAAGAATTGAAAAAACAAGAGATCGTTTTTAATGAGCAAAGCCTAAAGGATAAGCTTTTTCAGGCATATAAGATCGATTTTGATGAGCTGGTCAATTACCGGGAGCCAGACCCTGTTTTGGATGAGATGATCGTGCCGGAGACCGTCGGCAGTGTTTTGACCAGCGATGAGCTGCTGGCTCAGCAGAAACACCAGGAGGATGTTAAAGCGTTCCATGCCAAGATCACGGCTGCGCGCGTGGAGATCAACTTTGATCAGATCGATCAAGATATTCAGTCCTTGCGCAAGCATTGTGAATCTTTTGGAACCGTTAATCTTGTGGCGATCGAAGAGTATGAAGAACTTCGTCAGCGTTTTGAATTCTTAACAAAACAGCAGAGCGATCTTCTGCAGGCAAAGGATTCTTTGATGCAGACGATCAGCAAGATCAACAAAACGACCCGCCAGCTGTTCGTGGATACCTTTACGAAGGTGAGCGAAGAATTTCGTATTTATTTTCGCATGCTTTTTGGCGGCGGTGAAGCCGACTTGATCTTAGTTGACCAGGAGAATGTCCTGGAATCCGGCATTGATATCGTTGCCCGCCCTCCAGGAAAAAAATTGCAGAATATCGGCCTCCTTTCCGGTGGTGAGAAGACGATGACCGCGATCGCGCTTATCTTAGCGGTCTTCAAGGTCAAGCCGAGTCCTTTCTGCGTTTTAGATGAGATCGACGCGGCCTTGGATGAATCCAACGTTGGCCGTTACAGCTATCTGCTTCAGGAATTTTCTAAGATCGCGCAATTTATCGTGATCACGCATAACAAGAAAACGATCAACTGTGCCAACGTGATGTATGGTGTCACGATGCAGGAGCGCGGCGTGTCCAAGATCGTTTCCGTGCGCTTATCCGATGAAGAAAAAGAAGTGGAAAAGGATGTCCCTGTGCCTGCCGCTGTTTAGAAAGGATAAGTTGTGATAGAAAAAAGAAGGTTTTTCAGATTTCCATTTTCTTTAAGAACGATTTTTTTTACTTTCGAAGACGGCTCAGGAGCGGAAGTGTGCCTAGATAACATTTCCCGTGGAGGCGTTGGTTTTCATTCGGATCATCAGGCTTTTCAGCAGGGAGTTGCCGTACGTGTTCGCCTGCAGCTTGAGCCTAATCAAGAGCCGATCATGTTCACCGGTAAGGTTGCTTGGGTTTGCCTTAAGGAAAATTCCGGGAGAGCCGGGATCGAGATCACCCAGATCGATCCTGCGCAAAAAAGCGAGCTTTTAGAGAAAGCTTATAAAACGTGGTTGAGCGAAGAAAGTAAAAAACAAAAAGGTTGCGCTTAGTATGGCTGATAAAAAGAACAAGCTTGGCGAACATCTGATGGCCCAAGGCATTATTTCCGAGGGCCAGCTTTTGGAAGCTTTGGAATTGCAAAAAGTTCAGAAGAAATTCTTAGGCGAGATCTTAGTCGAGAAAGGTTTTGTCTTGGAGAAGGATATCGTCAAGATCTTATCCGAGCAGTTAAACCTTCCCGTCGTCGCTGATGATGAGCTGATCTTAGATGAAAAGCTTAAAGATATTTTTCCTCCTAAAAAGCTTCGCGAGTGGAAAGCCGTTCCCTTCCAGTTCAAGGAAAATACATTGATCGTCGCCGTGGCGAATCCTTTGGATATGCGCGCGATCCAGGACATCAAGCATTTGACGGCTTATAAGATCAAGCTTGTTATTGCTACTTCTTCAGGGATCATTAGTTGTCTGGATAAGTGGTTTGGTTCTTCAGATCGCCTGCAGGCGGCCATCGACGATATCGAGATCGAGAAAAGCGAGAAAAAGGAAGAAGCTGTCAGTAGTATCCGCAAGCTTGAAGAAGCGGTTGAAGACGCGCCTGTTGTCCAGCTTGTTAATTCCATGATCCGCGAGGCGATCCATCAAAGAGCTTCGGATATCCATCTTGAGCCTCAGAAAGAAGGCGTGCGCGTGCGTTTTCGCGTGGATGGTGTTTTACATAAAAAATTTGAGGTCCCTAAGGACCTGCAGCTTTCCGTGACATCGCGCATTAAAATCATCAGCGGCCTGGATATTTCTGAGATGCGCAAACCCCAGGACGGCAAGATGAAAATAAGCTTAGGTAAAAGAGAATATGATATTCGTGTTTCTTCCTTGCCGGATTCTTTTGGGGAAAAGATCGTCATGAGGATCTTGGACAAGCAGAGCGTGCTTGTGGACTTGAATCAGTTGGGGCTAGATGACACAGAGCAGGATTTTTTTAAGAAAGTCATAGAGACGCCTTACGGTATTATGCTTGTCACGGGTCCAACAGGAAGCGGAAAAACGACCACTCTGTATTCGGTCTTAAATAAGCTTAACGATGAGACACGCAATATCGTCACGGTCGAGGATCCGATCGAATATGAATTGAACGGCATTAATCAAACCGAGGTAAACGTGCGAGCTGGCTATACGTTCGCCACAGGTATGCGGCACATCTTGCGTCAAGATCCCAACGTGATCATGATCGGAGAGATCCGTGATCTTGAAACAGCGGAGATCGCTGTCCAGGCCGCTTTAACAGGCCATCTTGTGTTCTCGACTTTGCATACGAACAACGCGCCTGGCGCGATCGTGCGCCTTGTTGATATGCACGTAGAGCCTTTTTTGATCGGCGCTTCTGTGATCGCGATCATCGCTCAGCGTCTGGTGCGAAAGCTTTGTCCGGATTGCGCTAAAAAAGAAGATGTTTCGCGCGAGCTTGAAAGATATATCCAGCCTTATTTGGCGAAGATCGGCAGTTACCAGTTCAAGAAAGCCCAAGGATGCCCTAATTGTGATTATTTAGGATACAAAGGACGGGCTGTTATTTTTGAGATGATGCGCATGACGCCAGAGATCAAGGATCTTGTCCTCAAAAGAGCTTCAGAGGCAGATATCCACGCGATGGCCATCTCTCAAGGGATGAGCACGCTGCAGATGAGCGCTTTACGTAAAGTATGCCAAGGCGTGACGTCTTTGGAGGAGGCGATGCGCGTGACCTTATTAGGGAAGGAAT
>CAZAOD010000005.1:33033-53636 GCA_964486675.1 uncultured Planctomycetales bacterium
TTTTGTATAAGGTCAAAGACAGGAATGGAAATTCGTTGACAGGCTTTGTGGAAGCGGCCAACAAGAGGGAAGCAACCAACTCGATCGCTGCGGAAGGATACTTTATCCTTGAGATGACCCCTGTGAACAAACGCAAGACCGTCTTGATCTATCATGTTCCCGTGGAATCTGTGATCCGTTTTACGCAAAAACTCCATGCGATGTTGAAGGCGGGCGTGGCGATCCTTTCCAGCCTGAAAATTCTTTGGGAACAGACAGAGGATAAGCAGCTGCAGATGATCTTAAGCGAGATGATCACGGATCTAGGGCGCGGGATGCTGCTGTCCATGTCGCTTAAGAAATATCCATCTGTTTTTCCACCGACCTATATTAATCTTATTGAAGTGGGTGAGCGAGGAGGAGATCTTGTCGGGGTATTGCAGCGCGTGATCGATCATCTCGCTCAAGAGCGTGATGTTGTACAGAAGGTTAAGCGCGCCCTTGTTTATCCGGCCATTGTTTTGGTGGTCACCGTCATTGTTATCGTTGTGATGCTTACTTTGGTTGTCCCTGTTTTTAGGAATGTTTTCGAAAAACTTAATATCGCTCTACCGCCTATTACACAAATGCTTTTAGATCTTTCATCTGGATTTTTACGCTATTGGTGGGTCTGTGTTATTTTAGTTTTCGCAGGTTTCCTCCTGGCCGGCCGATACCGCTCCACGCATGAGGGACGGATGAAGATCGATCACCTGAAGACCCGCCTGCCTTTAGCCGGGGGTGTGATCCGTGTTTCGGCCTTAGCACGTTTTATTCATTCTTTGCGCGCGCTCGTTGCCAGCGGCATTAATATTAACGACGCGCTGATCGGGGCGGAACGCAGTTTTGGCAATCTTTATCTTGAAAGTAAAATGAAGGTCGCTAACCCCTTGATCGCCAAGGGCGGACGTATCAGCGATTCGCTTAAAGAAACGGGTCTGTTCCCTTTGTTCGTTATCCAGATGATCTCTATCGGCGAGAACAGCGGTATGCTGGTCGAGATGCTCAAGATCTTGGGAGATTTTTTAGATGAGGAGATCGATTACGAGATCCATAAGCTGACAACCGCTTTAGGTCCGACGGTGGTTGTGATCGTTGGCGGCGTTGTCCTTTTTGTTCTGGCGTCGATTTATTTTCCGATCTTCACGCTTTGGAGCACGTTCGGTAAGTAAAAAAAGACGATTTCTTTATATACAAGACTTATATTTGTTGATATAAAAATAATAGAAGATATTCGAGCGCAACCATTTAAAAAGGAGGAAGGTATGAGAAGGAAAGCGTTTACGTTAGTTGAGATCCTTGTCGTCATTGTTGTGATCGGCATGATCATGGCGTTCTTGGTTCCCAGCGCTTTACAGAGCATGCGTACGGCCAACGTTAAAGCGTGCGACGCGAATTTTAGGGCGATCGATTCAGCGATCGCGATGTGCATGGCTGAGCGAAGGGATGGGACGGCGAATGGATGCGGAGCCCAGGCTAATCTTTTGACATATTTACCTAATGGCGCTTGGCCGACTTGCCCTGTCAATTCTAATTTAGCCGCATACGCTGTTACTGCCGGAGCAACAGCAGCCCAGATGCCGACAACAACAGCAAGCCGCGCCATTCATTTTGCTGCTACTGGCGTTCATAATTAATGATTAGGGCTAAAATAGCATCTTCTTAGAATAATATGTTATCAGTTGAGATCAGCAATAAATCCATTAGAGTTCTTGCCTTTGCAAAAAAAGGGCGGTCGATCGTTATTCACAAGACCGCCCTTTTGTCTTTTTCACAGGACATCTTTCAGTCCAAAGATATCAAGTCTTTAGCAAAAGAGTTCAGGACTTTCTTGAAGACCAACCGGATCTCTGAGAACAAGGTTTGTTTTACGCTTACGCATTCTGGCGTTGTGTTCAAGGAAATGCTTTTGCCGCCGATGTCCCAGAAAGAAGCAGAGACCGTTATTGTTAACGATATTGAGCGGGGCAGCCGTTTTAGTGCTCGTAATTATTATTATACTTATCGCGGCTACCAGGCGATCGAAGTGAAAAGGCTTCGCGTCATTTATAGTGTTGTTGAAAAGTATTTGATCGATTTCTGTATCCGCCTTCTTAAGGATTCTGGATTAAAACCCCGTTCATTTAGCCTGACCCCTCTTAATTTGGTCGATATTCCTTTTGAAAAACTGCCTCCTAAAGATATTGCCTATATTCTGTTGGAAAGGCAGGTAAGTTACGTTCTTTTTGTCAATGGGCATGGCTGTCAGGGGGTTTATAGTATGGATTGGGGCTTGGACGATCTTGGCCAATCTGGGTCTTTGGATGATGAGGCATTCAAGAATTTATCTGAAGAATTAAAGCGCACCATCAAGTCCTATGAAACACAGCATGATAATTTGATCTGTGACATTCTTGTTGTATTCGACAATGAAAAATACGCAGGCCTTGAAAAACGCCTTGCCCTTTTTGTGAACCGTTACGCGGTTGCTGTGTCCTTGCCTAAGACGGTCGCTCTGCGATCGAAAACCATGCCAAGCCTTAACTTCGCGTATCTGCCGTGCTTGGCAGCAGCAGAGGGCTATCGGTCCACTAAAACACATTTTGATTTTTCTCAGATCTGGGATTTTCGAAGTACGCTTGATTATCGTCGCAAGGTTCTTGTTGGCGCGAGTATCGTTGCGCTTGTGACAGCCTTCTTTGGGCTTGCGAGCATTCTAAAAGGATACACGGGATACCAGGCTTTGTTGAAACAATACCGCCAAGCCGGTGATGAAGTTCGCGTGTTGGAGGCGCAAACAGCCACTCTGGATCTTGAGCGCCAAAAAAACGCTGATCTTCGGCGAAAGCTTTTGCTGCAAGCTTCGGCTGTCTCGGATCTTAAAAAGATCTCTTGGGCTGACACCTTTATGAAGATCGCTAACGCTACGCCTAAAGATTCATGGGTCGAAGCCATTGCTCTTTCCAGGATGGGCGATATCCGATTGACCGGAAAGGCTTTAAATCTGGACGCGGTCGCCCTTTACATCCGTAATTTGCGATCCGTCCCTGGTTTTCGAGAGTCGATCCTAAGGTCCGTCAGGGAAGCCACGATCGAAAAAGAGATCGTTCAAGATTTCGAGATCAATACCGGAGTGATTGTCGCTGTTGATGCTTCTGATGAAAAAAAGGACGTGAAATGAAACCCCGCGAACGTAAGTTTTTTACAACGCCGTTATGTTTCCTTTTGTGTTTTATTTTCGCAGGAAGTCTTTTTTTTGTTGTGCAGTATCTTGAAGCCTCCTGCGTATGGACGCGCAAGAGCATTGATCTTTTGCAGATCAACAAAAAGCGGCTGGAAGATCAGTTGCAGCAGTTTGACAGCCTTATGGCTGAGCATCAAAAAGATATCAAACGTTTTGAATCCTTATTGTTCACTGAAAAAGATATCGCGGCCTTCCTGGAGGGGATCTCCACATCCTCAAAACAGTACAATGTTAAACCTAAAGAAATGACAGCTTTGCAGGTCGAGGTCGTTAAGATCAAGGATCCACTGGCCCCTAAAGACGCCCGCCCTGCAAGTTCCCGGGATGCGCAAACGGAGGAAGGCTTGTATCTTATGTCAACACCGTACAAGATCCGTATTTGCGGCGAAACAGAGAATGTGTTTGATTTTATGACGAGCCTTGAAAAGAGCAGGCAATTGCTGACCCTTAGCGATTTTCTTGTTTCGGGTCGGATGTATCCAGAGATCCAGATCGAGTTTCGTTTAGACCTGTATAGCTTAGGCGGGCTTGATAAAGGACAAACGGCAAAATGAAAAAGAATATTTTACTATTCATCGTGGTCTTAGCGAGCCTTGGGGCTTGTGATTTTCCGCCGAATCTTTCAAAGAATTTTCAGAAACCGCTACCGCAACCCGCGCTCATCATTGCCAGTGAAGAGCAGGTGCAATTGGCGCAAAGCGTTATGTGGGCCAAGCCTTCCAAGGTGACCTTTAAAAGAGATATTTTTAAGCCTCTGGTTATTTCGCGCGCTGCGTTCAGCCAGGGAGAACAGCCGGCCGTGGTCAGCGATATTTCGATGCTTGAGCTGTCAGGGACATTGGTTTCAGAGCATCCGATCGCTTTCATTCGCAATAAAGTCGAGAAAAAGAATTATGTTGTGCGCGAGCAGGAATATATAAACGCGTTCAAGGTTCTTAAAATTGATCAAAAGGGAGTGCGGCTCAATAAAGATGGTCAAGATTTCTACTTAAAAATCCCGGAGGCAAAAAAATGAAAAGAAGGATGACATTGTTGGTATGGGCGGGGCTGATAAGCCTATTATGCATCTGCATCGTTCAGGCTCAGGAGACTGATCAGAGCCGGGATAGCTTTCTCTCTTCGATCAATGATCTTGAGCAAAGTATTATTCAAGACAAGATGACCGTTGCGGATATCCAGAAAAGTACCCTAGAAGAGTCTTTTTTGACGCGTAATGAGGATCAAGCTAAGGAAATGACCCTGCAGCAAGCTGATAATATCGTTGAATTCCAGAAAGATGTGCTTTCAGTGTCTGTGGCTGACAGTCCAGCCTTAGCTTCTAATGAGGAAAAAATCGATCCTATTCCTTCAGAGCCTGCGAAGGTTCAGGACAGCGAAGAGAATATTAATGACATTAACCTTTTACTCGCGGATCAGCAAGATAAGAAGATCACGCTGGATTTTGAGAAGCTCAAGCTTGATGAAGCCTTGCGCGTGGTTGCTGAACAAGCAGGCATTAATATCGTCGTTGATCCTTCCGCAAAGGATCGGGAGGTGACGCTTCATTTAAAAGATGTTGCCGTTTCTGAAGCGATCGAGCTTATCCTGCAGGCGTATGAGCTGTCATACGCGATCAAAGGAAATTCTGTTTTTGTGGCACCTAAGAACCGTATTGCCGGTATGGCCGCGGTCCATAAGATCATCCGCTTAAAGAACATTAACGCGGAGGACGCGAAAAATTTGGTTAAAGATCTCGCGGAATCTGTGGCTTCCGACCGCGCGATCAACGCCTTGCTCGTTGTGGGAACGATCTCACAGATCAAGGATGTCGAGAAGATCATCTCCGAAGTGGATAAGCCCCGGGCGCAGGTCCTTTTGATCACCCAACTGATCGAAGTGGACAAGGATGCCTTATCCCAGATCGGGGTGGATTGGTCGGATAAGATTAGCGTGACATTCCAGGAATCCAACTTTGATCCAGTGGCAATGGGAACAAGGATCACGGATCCTGTGAACGCGCTTAATATTTATCGTTTCACGCGCACGCCGATGCAGCTTGACGCGGCGATCAATATGTTGATCCAAACCAACAAAGCCAAGATCCTTTCTAATCCAAAGATCGCGACCGTCAACGGTGAAGAAGCAAGTATTTTTATCGGCGATCGCATCCCTTACGAGATCACGACTGTGACCGGAGGCGTTGCCAATACAGAAGTCCGTTTTACTGAGGCCGGTATCCGCCTGAACATTACACCGTCTATCATCGCGGATGATTATGTTGTCGTTAACGTTAAGCCAGAGGTCAGCTTTATTTATTCTTGGCGCGGCGAAGGAGATCAGTATCCTTGGGTCAGAACGCGGGAGGCGTTTGCCAGTGTCAAGGTCAAGAATAACCAACCTTTTATCTTAGCCGGTCTTTTGAGCGAAGAAGAAAAGAAGAATATTTATAAAGTGCCTTTCTTAGGCGATATCCCATTCATCAAATGGGCATTCCGCTATGAAAAAATCACAACGGACAGTAAGGAAGTTATTATTACCGTTATTCCGCAGATCATTAAGGATTAGCCTGGTTTGACTTTAAGATTTGTCCATCGCGTATGCTATAAATGTAGTATACTTATTTTATAGAATACGCGTTGTCCATGATAGTCATTATTGAGGAGGTCCCTATGTTTTTCCGTCCGCTTCGCAGGTCCCACCTTCAGGCATTTACATTGATCGAAGTAATGATCAGTCTTTTGGTTCTTGGGCTGACATCTACCGCTGTTTATATGGCGCTGTCGTCGATCTCTTTTGAAGAGATGTTTACGCGGGATCGAATAACAGCAAAGAATATTCTTACCTCTCGCTATGAACAGATCAAGCAGGGCATGGATAATAATCCAAACGCCTTTTACAACATGAATACCGCTAATTTTCCTGCCCAAGGTCCATGGCAGACCTATAGTCAGCCGGGATATCCTGCTAATTTTTTTGAAAGCAGGGTTGTTTTTTTATCTGGAACTGAAGAGGCGAAGACATTCTCTATCGCTGTGCGATGGACCCCCGAAAATGGCCAGCTTAAACAAGTCGATCATGTTTTTACGGTATCACGGCCTGCGGATACCTTGCCGGGGAACATCCAAGGTACGGTCACAAATTGCACTACCTCGGCTCCTATTGTTCAAGCTATGGTTACGATCATCAGCCAGGATGATGGGACTTCGAGGATCGCGTATACAAATAGTAACGGATTTTATACGTTTTTGGTCAACACAGTGAGAGTTTTGCCTACAGGAGACTATGCGATCCAAGGGTCAAAGGCCAATCACGGCAGTTATCCACCGGCTTCGTCACCATCGGTTATCGTCAATGTCCAGTCCAGCCAGGATACAACCCATGATTTCTGCCTTGAACCAAATCCGACAGCAAATCTCAAATTTATCCTTCAATCATCTGTCGCTGGAGAAACTGATCAGGCCTTTTCCGGTCTTGTCTTGAGACTTTTGCAGAATGGATCAGGACCTTCTTTGATAACTCCAAGCATGCAGCAGAATTATGCGGCAGGAGGAAAAACTTTTACTGTCGGCTTTCCTGTTGGATCGACCGCTCAGAGATGTTTTACGTTGGTCACAGGCCAGTTGTCGGGAAATCTTTCTTCCAGCCCGACCAACGCACCTTATTATCCATTTTTTTATAATCAAAGCGTAGGATCAAGAACATGTTCACGCAGTTGCGCGGGTGAAACAGGATGGAATCTTCCTAGCACTATGCCTTATAATTATAAGGGATGGTCATCCGCGCAGGTCCGCGATGAGGTCTATACGCCGGGAGTTGGCTATACAAATGTAGCATGTGCTAATCCTTGGGTCGGAAGTTCAGCGGCTGGCGTAGATCGTTTTTGCGCTTCTCCCGGGCAAGCTGACCAGACCTTTACGATCACCCTGGATCGCATTCCGACAGCGACTCTTTCAGGATCTGTCAAAAGACTTGATAACACACCTATCGCCGGGGCTGATGTTATGGTCTGGTGGCGATTTAATGGGCAAAGCTCTAATTTCTTCTCTACATCATATAATAAAGCTCCTATCATAACAACAACGACAGATGCTAATGGCAATTACTCGTTAATAGTTCCAGCGGCCCAAGAGCTTTTTCCTAATGATCAAGCTTGGTACTTGCACATATATGCCAGGGCATATATCCAGGTCCCGGGATGTTGTGAAGCGCAAACACCTGTGCAGGTAGAAAAGGATGCTGTTGTTGGGCCTGCAACGGTAGGTTCAACCCTCAACTACGATTTTGCGCTTCCTGACCCTCCAGGAGCAGTCGTATGCGGAAATCTGTCCGGCGATATCAAGGATCATTTACTGCAAACACTTGTCCCAGGCTCAATAATTATGTTAGGCGCTAATTCGCAGACAACGCCAACAGGCAGTTACGCGTTTTCCTGCCCGCCTGGCAATACGGGCTATAAGTTGCCCGCGTTAAATTATTCTTATACTATCGATAAATCAAGCAATTATTATCAACGAAATAGCGTTGGCAATACTTTTTACAAGCCGACGTCAACTATTTCTGTTGCGGAAAACACAGGCAACACTTTTGATTCTACGATCCTTGCAAGGGGTTATGGAACGATCACGGGAACAGTGACGTATCAGTCGCCGCAAGGATCTGCTCCGGTGCCTAACATCAGAGTTTCATTTACTCCGAACTCAACGGTTGTCTCACCAAGCACGAGTCTCCATGCGTTTACGGATCAAAATGGTGTCTACACGATCAACAATGCGCATGAGAGTTGGCCGCCACAGGCATCAGGAGTCTCTTTGGTAAGTGATACCGAATTTTATTTAACCCCAAGAAATCATACCATGATGGTCAATCCAGCTTTTGCTGATAAGAATCCTAACTATGCAACGATCACGCAATCTAATATTGTTGTTGAGCGCAACCAGACAAATACATATAATTTTCAATTAACCCTGGAAGGGTCAGGGCTATGAAAGGAGCGGATCGCGCGTTTTCTTTGGTCGAAGTTATTGTCGTCGTCGCGGTCTGCGCGGTCGTGATGGTCTTGTTCGGGTCGTTATTCGTTGGCAGCTGGGTGGATTATGAAGCGACAATGGCGCGCGTCAATCTCCAGGAGCGAATGGATAACTTCTTTATTGTCCTGGAGGAAGATGTCTTGGAGGCCAGTGATTTTATTATCTCTAACAATGACCAGAACCTAACGCTGACATATCCGGCATCAGGATTCAGTTTTAGTTCAGTTTCTTATGATTTTGTGAATGGACAAGCTGTGAGGACAACAGCCGGAACGATCGCTGGGATGCAAACCCTTATTGCTCAGGGTCTGCAGGCAACGTCTTCATTTTTAGAGGATGCAGCTGTTCCTCATGTGGTCGTTTGCCAGCTTGATCTTGAGCAGCAGGTTTTCGGGAGGACTGTTTCGTTGCGCGGCCTTAAAAGAGTGGCGCTGCGAAATTAAAAGCGGAGGTAATCATCTTGCGGATAAACAAAAGACATGGATACGCACTTCTGGCCAGCATTGTTTTGTGTCTTTTTTTTGGCATTTTTATCGGGCTTGCGTTCATGCGCTCCTCATCGGTCAATATTCGGGGAACGGTCAGTCGTAATGTCGAAGATGCTTTGTATGCCGCTGAGGCGGGCGTTCACCATGCTCTTTCATCGCTACGTTTTTCAGGTCTATCGTGGACAGGAACGAATGGCGTGGAAAATATCGAGGATTCCGGGAAAGTGTATGGCCGCTACCAAGTCGTCGTAGATAGCGTGAATATCCAGCAAGATGGATCGTGGCAGATCGTTCCGATCGCGGTCGTGGGGTGGAATGCTGATCAGACGGCATCCAGGCAGATCAACGCAAGGATCCGTTGGCAATCTTTAGGGGATTTTTTTATTTCTACTTTTTCAGATTTAGATATCGCAAAAGGTGCCACGCTTGATTCGGATATTCTGGCTCGTGATGTTAGATTTGCCAGCGCCACCCAGGCACAGCCTATCGCAATTCAGGGAACTGTCAATCATTTTGGTACAATTTACGGATATGATCCTAATAATTCAGGAAATTATCCTTATATTTCGATCACTGGCAATCCGAAAACACAACTTATTTCTCCTCCCGCGGCCCCTGTTGTTGATAGTAATCGTTATTTGGGTCTCGCAGACGATGGCGGCTATTATCAGGCGAGCGGATCTTTAACGATCAGCGGCACTTTAGACCGCAATACGCCTTTAGGGGGTCCAACTGGCCCTGCCTCGGGCAATGGTGTTATTTTTGTCAATGGAGATGTGCATATCAGCGCGACCGTTGCTGCGTCCATGGCGGTCGTGGCTACAGGGAATATTTATATCACAGGCGATGTGATGTACGCCAATCAAAATGATCCGAGCATTCAGCTTGGGCTTTTTGCAAAAGGCAACATTATCATTAATTCTCCTCCTGCCGGAGGAAGCCGTACCTTGCAGGCGATGCTGATCTCGGAGCAAAGATTTTATGCGCAGGGCAACCCAGGGTCTTTTGGCACGTTGAATTTTAAAGGAGCCATGTCCATTCGCGGACAGCCGAGCACATCGACAACGGCGATCGACCTGGCAGCTTTTGCTGCGCGAAACTATGTTTATCATTCAGAGCTTTCCACGGCGTGCACGATCCCGGCGATGATCTATCTGGCGTATCTTCATACATGGCAGATAGCCGGCGATCCATCAGTCGCGATCGACACCTATTAGCTGTCAACGCATACTTCCTATGATTTAAAAATCTCTGATTCTTTATTTACCCTCTTGACAAGTTGTAACCTTCCTATTCTCAATATGTTACGATAATACTTTTTGCAAGCGTTTTCTTGACATGCAAAAGAACCCATGCTATACTCTGGCAACTTCAATCAGAAAAAATGAAAGGTGTCATTTTTTATGCTGCTGGAGATCGTTTCGAAGTTCAATTGGATCGACATCCTTGTGATCATGATCGTCCTGCGTGCTGTGTATATTGGGCTTAAGCGCGGATTCGTTAGTGAGCTTTTTCATTTGTTGGCCATGATCGTCGTGATCTTCGCTGTCTTTCATTATTATCCTTTGTGCGCAAGATTTTTAGAAAAGCAGGTATTTTTTAAGCTCGGTATCGCAAAGGCCATGGCTTTTATCGCGATCTGGATCGTTATCGCGCTGATCGCCAAGTTTGTCCGTGATGGTGTTAATATGGTCTTTAAGATCGAAGCAAAATCGTTTATTGATAAATTTGGCGGTTTGTTCTTAGCCTGTGGACGGGCAATGCTGGTATCAAGTTTGATGCTGTGTTTTTTCTCTATTATGGAGATTGAATATTTAAGCCGTCACATCCAGAAATCTTATTTCTCGCCGAAGATCATCACGTTCGCGCCGGATATTTATCGGGGCATATACAACACATTGATCAGTAAATATTTTCCGAATGAGAAAATAAATCCTGATGTTGTCGTTGATCCGGATAAGAGACCATCATCTGCTGAACATAAAGATCCAAAGAAAAAATAACAAAACCTTGCGCTTAAACGAACTTCATCATTTTTTTATTCACGAAGGCATGCGCGAAGATATGCGCGGCCCAAAGCAGCTAAAAGGATTTTTAGCTGAACAGCGAAAAGATTTTCGTAAGGCTGCAAAAATCCTAAAGAAGTTCTTTGACAGAGAAGATCTTGTGAATCCTTATGCGGACACGAGGATCCTGTGCGGTGACCCTCAAATAGAGATCAAAACGATCCTCGTTGGTATTGATATTGGCGTTGGTGAGTTGTTGTTGGCCAATGAGCTTGCGCGTCAGGGTAAGAAAATAGATTTGATCCTTTCGCACCATCCGGAAGGTTTAGGGTTGGCAGGATTAGCGCAGGTGATGGCGCTTCAGATCGACTGGCTTGTGCGTCTTGGATTGGATAAAAAGGTCGCCAAAGAGCTGATGGAAAAACGCATGGAAGAAGTAGGCCGCAGCGTCCATGCGGATAATCACCAAAGGGTCGTGGATGTGGCGCGTCAGCTGGGATTTGCCTTAGCCTGCTGCCATACGCCGGCGGATAATCACGTGTCCTCATATTTACAAAAGATCATGGACAGAAAAAAGCCCAAGACTTTAACACATATCGTAGATCTTCTGTGTCAAGAACCTGAATATCAAATGGCCGCGGCAATGAAATCCGGCCCACGCATTGTTGTCGGTAAGCCAAAGGACAAAGCGGGCAAGGTGGTCATTGATATGACCGGCGGCACGGAAGGGTCGCGGGATGTCTTTGCCAGGCTTTCGCAGGCAGGTGTCGCAACGGTTATCGGTATGCATATGTCCGAAGGGCATATTAAACAGGTGAAGAACGAATACATCAACGTTATCATCGCGGGGCATATTGCCAGCGACAATATTGGATTGAATCTTTTGTTGGATAAATTGCAACGACGCGCTAAAGGCATGGAGATCTTGGAATGTTCAGGATTTCGAAGGGTAAGGCGATAATATGGGCTTGATCCCTGACGATATCATTGCTCAGATCCTTGACCGCTGCGATATCGTGGAGCTGATCTCAGAGTACGTGACGCTTAAGAAAGCAGGGCGGAATTTTAAAGCCTGTTGTCCTTTCCATCACGAGAAGACGCCATCGTTCGTGGTGAACCGCGACAAGCAGATCTATCATTGTTTTGGGTGCGGAGCTGGAGGCAACGCGATCGGCTTTCTCATAAGCCATGACCATATGGATTTTCCGTCGGCAGTCCGGCATCTGGCGCAAAAAACAGGGATCAGTATCCCAGACACGCAAAGTAGCGCATCCCCTGAAACACTTGGCGAGAGGGATATGGTCCTTAAAGCGAATGAATTGGCGGTTGATTTTTTCCATGACAGTCTAATGAGGGGCCAGGGCAAAGCCACTATCGCCCAAGAATATCTGAAAAAACGCCAGGTTAAGCTTGACACAGCAAAGAAGCTAAAATTAGGATTCGCGCCGGACAGTTGGGATGGTATTATAACATTTTTGCGCAGCAAGAACATGAACTTATCGGTCATGGAAAAAGCAGGGTTGATCGTCCCGCGGGAGAAAAGCGAAGGCTATTATGATCGCTTTCGTGATCGCGTGATCTTTCCGATTTTTGATCTAAGAGGAAAATGTATTGCTTTTGGCGGCCGCACCATGAAGGCTGAATCAGGTGCGAAATATATGAACTCTCCCGAGACGCCCGTGTACGCCAAGCGAGAACATCTCTATGGGCTTCACGCGTCAAAGCAGGCGATTGCCCGTGACGATCACGCGGTTGTCGTCGAAGGGTATATGGATTTCTTGACACCTTTTCAGGCAGGCGTTGAAAATATCGTCGCGTCCTTAGGAACAGCGTTGACGATCGAGCAGATTCGCCTGATCAGACGTTATACGCGCAATGTTATTATGTTGTATGATGCGGATATGGCAGGTCAAATGGCGACCGTGCGCAGTCTTGATCTTTTGATCGAAGAGGATATGCATGTGAAAATCGCGCTTTTGGCAAGCAACGAGGATCCAGATTCGTTCATTCAGAAATTTGGAGTGCAAGAGTTCCGACAACGCTTGAGCGCGGCACAGCCGCTGTTCGATTATAAGCTGGGGATCTTGCTACGGCAGCATGATGGCCGATCCGTTGAAGGGAAGGCGAGGATCTCTGCGGAAATGTTAACAACGCTCGCGAAGTATCGCAACGAAGTCGTTCGCTCTGAGTATTTAAAACAACTCGCGCACGCGCTGTCTGTCTCTGAGGACGCCTTACGCTTAGAACTGAAAAAGATCGGCGTGACACCGACCGCTGAGCCATCTATCTATGTGCGGCAGCATAAAAAGATCATTCGCGTTGTGGAGCGGGATCTGTTAAGACTGATCTTAGAGGACCAGGAGGCGGCGGTCCACATCCAGGATGAAGTGACTTTGGAGGACTTTCAGGATGAACAAGTGCGTTCAGTGATGGCGCAGATCTTTCATCTTTCTCAGCATGAAAAGACCATAAGCGTCGCGCATTTGGTTCAATATTTCAAAGATGATGAAACATTGCGATTTCTATCTGAATTGGCCGCTGCCAGCCATTTGATCGCGGGTGACAAAGAATCTTTAAAACGGGATTATATCAATCGGATCAAGTTGGATCGCTTGAAATCACAGCGTAAGAATTTGTGCGACGAGATCCAGCAGGCGGAACGCGTGGGTGATCATCAGCGGCTGGAAGAATTGAAGCAGAAGTTTAATCAACTTATAAAGGGGTAAGCATGGGACGAAAAGCAGCAAAACCAAAAGGCATCCAAGAAGGATTAGAAAAACTTTTAACGCTGGGTAAAAGCAAGGGATTTCTGACCTACGATGAGGTCAATGACACCTTGGCTGGTGACGCGGAGTCTTCAGAAGAGGTCGATCAAGTTTTTGATTCCTTGGAGAGCAAAGGGATCCGCATTGTTAACTCTGAAGAAGACATGGAGATCACGGATGAGCCCGGCGCGCAAGAGGTCAAGGCGCCTTGCGACGAAGAAGAAAAAGAAGAAGTCGATTACAGCGATAAATTCATCCCTTTAGATGATCCTGTCAAGATGTACTTAAAGCAAATGGGATCCATTCCTTTGTTGTCGCGTGAAAAAGAGATCACGCTTGCTAAGCGCATTGAAGAAACTGAGACACGCTTTGCGGAAGCGCTGTTTAAGCTTGTGTTCGCGCGCAAGGAAGCGATGGAGATCATCAATAAGGTTTTAGGCGAAGAGATCAACGCCGAAGACGTGATCAAGGATGAATTAGAGCGTCGCGAAAGATTAATGAAAGACCTTAAAAAACTTCTGGAAAAGGTGCGGTATTCACGCAAAGGGACAGAGGATTCCGGAAAGATCATCGCTCAGTTTAAATTAACTTCAACGGTGAATGAAGGCATCGTCCAGGAGATCCGCGATATCTTAAAGAAGATCGATCGGCTTGAAAAAAGCATTAAGGCTAGAGGCAAGGCCTCAAAGATCGCGGAGTTGCGTGATCAGAAGCGCGATCTTGTTAAAAAACTCGGCGAGCCTTTGCCGAGGGTCAAGACACAGATGCGGATCATTCGTGAACGTCAGCGCCGTTTTAATCATGCGAAGAAAGGTCTTGTGGAAGCGAATTTACGCTTGGTGGTCAGCATTGCCAAAAAATATATCAATCGCGGGCTATCGTTCTTGGACTTGATCCAGGAAGGGAATATGGGGCTTATTCGCGCGGTTGAGAAGTTCGAGTATCAGCGTGGTTATAAATTTTCAACTTATGCGACATGGTGGATCCGTCAGGCGATCACGCGTTCGATCGCGGATCAGGCCCGCACGATTCGCATCCCTGTGCACATGACCGAAACCATTAATAAGATCATCCGAATTTCCAGGCTGTTCGTTCAAGAATACGGCCGTGAGCCGACCCCGAAAGAGATTGGAAAGCAGATGCGAATGTCCGTCAGCAAGGTCAAAGAGATCCTCAAGATCTCTCAGGTGCCGATCTCGCTGCAAACGCCGATCGGTGATGAGGGAGATACACATTTTGGTGATTTTATCGAGGACAAGAAAGCTGTGTCGCCGGCTAACGCGACTGTGCATTCGATGCTCAAAGAAGAGATCGTTGAGGTCTTGCGCACTTTAGATGATCGCGAACGTCAGATCTTGGAATTGCGTTTTGGTATTAAGGACGGATCGACCCGCACATTGGAAGAAGTGGGGAGCGTTTTTAAGGTGACTCGCGAGCGTGTACGCCAGATCGAATCCAAAGCTTTGCGTAAGCTGCGCCATCCGACCCGTTCGCGCAGATTGAAGACCTTTTTGGACATGACCGTGAAAGAAGGCGAAGGGTTGCAATAATTGTTCAGGCAGGATGTGCGTGTTTTGGGCCTATCGGATGTCGCGATAGGCCTTTTTTTTGCCCAATCGCGGCCTTCAGGTAAAACGTTCTATACAGAAGTAAAGAAATCTGGTATACTGTGACATTTCAGTTTTTAGGATTTGAGTAAAGATTTAAAGTAAGTATAATAATACAATATATATACATATTGATTTGCGGGCCCATAGCTCAGCCGGTTAGAGCAGTTGACTCATAATCAATTGGTCCCAGGTTCAAGTCCTGGTGGGCCCAGAGCGCGAAACATGGGCGCATAGCTCAGCTGGTTAGAGCGCTGCCCTCACATGGCAGAGGTCGAAGGTTCAAGTCCTTCTGTGCCCACCAGAATGTATAGCAAGGAGACTGACATATGGCAGAGGTTTTGATCCAGGATCAAACGCGAAAGCTTGTGGAGTTGCAGAAAATTGATGCGGAGTTTTATGAATATAAAATAGCCCTGCGCGAGAAGCCAGAGAAGATTGAGGAGCTTAAAAAGGCTTTCGAGCAGAAAAAAATAGGCCTCAAGGATTTGGAAGATCGATTAAAGGCAAAGCAGTTAGAGCGCAAAGAACGCGAAGGGGACCTGCAAGCCAAGGAAGCGGATATCGCGAAAGCCAACGGCCAGCTTTCCCAGCTTAAAACGAATAAAGAATACAAAGCCAAGTTAACAGAGATTGAAGGTTATAAAGCTGATAAATCCATCATTGAGGAGAAAATCCTTATACTTTTTGATGAGATTGATGCGGTCAACAGCAAGATCGCGAAAGAAAAAGAATCGTTCAGCAAGGAAGAGAAGAAATTTTCCGACGAAAAGACCTCGATCGAAACGGAAATCAGGCAGCTGGAGGACAAAGTGAAAGTTTTGGAATCGCAGCGCCAGCAGAAGGCCAAAGAGATCGATGGAAAACTTTTAAGTCAATACGAAAGGATCTTGAAAGGCAAGGAGGGCTTGGCCATGGTGCCGGTCAAGAATAATTCCTGCGGCGGATGCTACATGAATGTTCCTGCTCAAGTTGTTAACGAGATCCAGAAGCATGAAGGTCTTGTTTCTTGTGAGTTCTGTGCCCGTATTCTTTATCTTGAGGATAGTCTTTGAGCAAGCATTTGAAGATATTTATCGATGGCGCTTGCCGTGGTAATCCTGGCCCCGCAGGGGTCGGTGTAGCGATCTTTGAAGGCGATGATCCAGTTGAGCAGATCTCCATGCCCATAGGAGACGCAACGAACAATATCGCAGAGTATAGCGCCTTGATCCATGGGCTCATTCAGGCGCTTCGTCTGAAAGCAGATCAAGTGACGATATTGACCGATAGCCAGCTTGTGTGCCGTCAAGTTGCGGGAGCGTACAAGATCAAGAGCGTTCATTTGAAGTTTTTGCACGATCAGGCGGTGTCGTTATTGCGGACCTTTCAGAAAGCTGAAGTAAAACATATTCCAAGGGAGCAAAATAAGATCGCGGATCGCTTGGCCGCTTGTTCTTTAAAAATATTTAAGAGTAGCCCAGATGATCGCCCTGAAGATTTTCTCTTCGGGGAGGAAAGTCCGAGCTCCAAAGGATAATGCATCCCGGTAATGCGGGACACCCTGCCGTTAGCGGGGTAGGATCAGAGCTACAGTGACGATGCCTCGCCATTGGTGAGGAGTGAAACGCCGCAATCTCTGCATGGAGCAAGGCCAAATAGGAGAAGACACAAAGCTGAAAGGTTTTGAGGCGAAGCGATCCGCTTCGTTTGGATTCTCGGGTAGGCTGCAAGAGTCTGGTGAGCAATCGCCGGAGCAAGTCAAATGATCATCCATCTCGCCAATAAAAAATCGAGAGGAACAGAACTCGGCTTATTGGGCTACTCTATTGATCGCTTGCAATGATGTTAAGTATTTATTATTGAGAACATAAAAACAATGGGAGGAGCTGTCTATGTCAGGACATTCAAAATGGGCAACCATTAAGCACAAAAAAGCGGCGACGGACGCAAAAAGAGGCGCTGCGTTCACCAAGATCATTAAAGAAATTACCGTAGCTGCGCGTGAAGGCGGTGGCAATCCTGAGACCAATCCAAGATTGCGCACAGCAGTGCAGCGCGCCAAGATGATCAATATGCCTGGGAGCAATGTTGACAACGCGATCAAAAAAGGTACCGGAGAATTACCGGGTGTTACTTATGAATCGGCTGTTTTCGAAGGTTATGGACCAGGAGGCGTTGCGATCCTTATTGAAACATTGACAGACAACAAGAATCGGACCGTCTCTGAGCTTCGCATGATCTTGAACAAGAAGAACGGAAGCATGGCTGGCGCTGGTAGCACGGCGTGGATGTTCACAAAAAAAGGATTCATTACTGTGTCTAAGGCTAAGGCGAAAGAAGAAGAGTTGATGGACACCGTCTTGGAGGCAGGGGCTGAAGATCTCAAGGCCGAAGATGATCTGTTTGAGATCACAACAGATGCGTCCAGCTTGGAAGCTGTGAAAACAGCTTTAGACGGTAAAAAGATCGCGATGGAGTCCGCGGAAGTTACCATGATACCTAACTCAACGGTCAAAGTTGTTGGCAATGACGCCAAGCAGGTCCTAGCTTTAATGGAAGCCTTGGAAGATCATGAAGACGTGCAAGCTGTGTATGCCAACTTTGACATTTCTGATGAAGACATGGAAACGATCTCTGAATAATCAATATGCGAGTGCTTGGCGTCGACCCTGGTTCGCGCATTACAGGTTACGGGATCGTTGAATCCCAAGGACATTGTGTTAAGCTGATCGAAGCCGGGATCATCAAGCCAAGGTCAGCGGACCCGTTAGAAGAACGTATCCAGAAGATCTACCGTAATCTCGCGGATATCATTGTGACGCATCAACCAGAAGTTTTGGTCCTTGAAAAATTGTACACGCATTTTCAGTATCGCACAACGGCCTCTGTGTTAGGACATGTGCGGGGAGCGATCTGTCTTTTAGCGGCAGAAAAGAATATGATTTTAGCGGAAAATAGCGTTAAGCGTATCCGCAAGGCGTTGACAGGTAATGGCGCCGCAACCAAGGATCAAACTCAGGCGATGGTCGCGCATATTCTACGCATCGATCAACAGCGCCTGACCAAGGATGCCTCAGACGCTCTTGCCTTAGCCATAGGCCATTTAAGCTTAAGCACGGATCAACGATGATAGCGGAAATTCACGGAAAAATTGTTCACAGGCAGGATCAAGGTCTCGTCATAGATGTTCAGGGATTATATTACGAGGTTCTTGTTCCGGCATCTGTTCTTGCGCGTATCAACGATCAGGATCAGGCGCAAGGACAGGTCCACCTGAAGACCTATCATTATATCCAGAATGATCCTTCTCGAGCCGTACCGATGCTGATCGGCTTTATTAATGACGTGGAAAGAGATTTTTTCTTAGAATTCATCAAGGTCTCAGGGATAGGCCCTCGAGCGGCGGTTCGGGCGTTGAGCAAGCCTATATCAGAGATCGTCAGGGCGATCGATAGCGGTGACATTCATTTTTTAAAAACATTGCCTGGGATCGGTATTCAACGCGCAAAAGAGATCGTGGCTAAGCTTCAAGGGAAGGTTGCCAAGTTCGGCTTGATCCAGGACAAGATTGCCGGTGCAGAAAACACCAGTAAACCTCCGGCTGATTTCCAAGAGGAGGTGCTTTCGGTGTTGTTGCAACTGCAGTACAAGCGGCCGGAGGCTTTATCGATGATCCAGTCCGCCCTTGATCGTTGTCCATCGATCGCTAGCGCCGAGGGATTGTTAAACGAAATTTATAAGCAGAGGGTAAAAGCCAATGAGTGAACCAGTGGTTAGTTATGTTCATAGCGTGATCGAAGCTGTTTTGTTCGTCAGTGACAAGCCGGTAACATTTGAGGAGATCAAGGAAGTTGTTGGCGATGTAGAAGGACGTGCTTTGCGTCAAGCTATCGAGGAGCTTACGGCTAAGTACGAAGCGGAAAAGCGAGGCATGGTGATCGTTGAGATCGCTGGCGGGTACCAAATGCTTAGTAACCCCGAATACGCGAATGCGGTCCGCGCGTTCTATCGCACGCAAAAAAAAGAGAAACTATCTAAGCCTGCCCTAGAATCGCTGGCGATCGTCGCCTACAAGCAGCCTGTGACACGGCTTGATATCGAGTTGATCCGCGGGGTGAACTCAGATGGCGTTGTCGCGCATTTGCTTGAGAAAAATTTGATCAAGATCGTCGGCCGAAAAGATGTCCCCGGAAAACCGTTCATGTACGGGACTACGAAAGAATTCTTAGAATACTTTGGCTTGCGTTCGCTTTCCGACTTGCCTAAGCTTGAGGATTTCGCGTCTTTGCAGGAGCAGGGAACGGATAACATTAAGGCGTTTCAAGGGATCAGCGAAGAATTTAAGCAGCAGGCCGCGGAATATTCCCCGATGGCAGGGGACATTCTGCCGTTAGATGAAAAAGATGTGGCGGAGTCTGAACAGATCCAGCCGCAGTCGGCGCCTGAAGCATCAGAGCCTGCTGTCGAGGAAGATCAGGCAACATCAACGGAACAATCAAAAGATGTGGTAAGCGATGGAGGATCGGATGAGCATCCCAGCGTTGCGTAAAAAGATCGATGTCCTTGATGGAAAGATCGTGCGCTTGCTCAATGAGCGCGCGAAGGCGAGCCTTGCCATTGGCCACGAGAAGAAAAAGCATCAAAAAGGAATTTATGCCCCCGACAGAGAAAAGCAGGTTTTTGACAGCGTTAAGGGCGCTAATCGGGGCCCCATGACCGCATCGACGCTGGAGGCGATTTACCGTGAGATCATGTCAGGCTCTTTGTCCTTAGAGAAAGCTTTGCGCATTTCTTTCCTTGGGACGCAGGGATCTTTTACGCATATGGCGGCCAACAAAAAGTTTGGTTCGCAGGTTGAGTACGTTGCGTGCAACAGCATTGATGAGGTCTTTCAGAAAGTAGACCACGGCGACTGCGACTATGGTGTTGTTCCTGTCGAGAATTCCATCGAAGGCGCGGTAACGCATACCTGCGACATGCTGGTGGATTCCGACCTGAGGATCTGCGCGCAGACAACGATCAAGGTTGAGCAGCACTTGTTATCCAAAGAGAATCTTAAAGACGTTAAGACGATCTACTCTAACCCGCAATCGTTCGGGCAGTGCCGTCATTGGCTTGCCGCGAACTTGCCAACGGCTGGCCAGATCTGGGTAGCGTCCAATACGGAGGCTGCTCAGAAAGCTGCGAAGCAACGGTATTCCGCAGCGATCGCCTCTAGTTTAGCCGCTAAGGTTTACGAGGTGCCGATCATCCGTGAGAATATTCAAGATATGGCGCACAACATGACGCGTTTTTTTGTGATCGCCAGGCAGGACGTTCCCCCTACGGGAAAGGATAAGACGTCCTTGATCTTTTCTATTAAAGACAAGGTGGGCGCGTTGCATGACATGCTTGTTCCGTTTCGAAAGTTAGGTATCAATCTGACCAAGATCGAATCACGGCCTTCAAAGAAGAAGGCATGGGATTACTACTTTTTTGTCGATTTGATCGGACATCGGGATGATGCGA
>CAZAOD010000006.1:0-47325 GCA_964486675.1 uncultured Planctomycetales bacterium
GGGGGCAGGCAAGGCTTATGAGGAAACAAAAGACAATACTGCTTGTAGTGCGATCTTCAATCGTTTGCATAAAACCGCACTTGCTATGCTGGTTACTTTTGATCTGCTTGCTTCCGGCGGGAACACTTTTGTCGATAGTAGATCTGCGCGCATTGAGACAAGTCCGCGCTTTACAAATGAATATCTACTCAAAGATTTTCAAACGTCTTTATTTCAGCGATTTCAAGATAGCTCGGTACCTATCGATGCGACACTCGCAGGCTCGCCCAAAGAGCGTTCTTTAAGAGAAAAAGACTTTTATATAGACATGGCGCAACGATTTGACCTGTCTGCCGAAACCGTTATGGCTGCTAACAAATTATTATCGATCGGATTCAAGAACTTTAGCTCTACAACTAATGCTGTGCCGGCATGGAAGGTTCTTTCTCTTGACCGTGAGCCGCAGATGACCCATGCGATCGTTCAAGAAGATTTTGAGGACTTTTATTTTTATATTCTTGATAGATTTGGGCTAGATCCAAAAAGTCGATGGTTCGAGGATCTTTTCGGAGCTTGCGAGCTGTATATGGAGTTTCAGAAAGATCCTGATCAGAGAAGATTGTTTGATAGTGATCAGTTCACAAATACCCTTAATTACTTGCGCGCTGAATTTCCGTATGTTTTTATAGGACCTCAAGTAGCTCTGCGGATTCTCGATCTATCCCGCACTTTTGATAACAAGATCATGGATGATCTTAGAGAGGAGTTTTATCGACAATACCCAAAAGAAAAGATCCGCATCAACGACTTATTCCTTTTGGAGCATATTCGTCATGATAGCGAACTTTTTCCTTTACTGTTCGACCGCAAGGCCTTGGAGCAAAGAGTCTTAGAGACGATTTATCAGCAGCCTATAGAGGTTCGCGAAGATGACGACGTTTATTATTCTCAAGAGCGCAAAGATCCTGCCAATATAGGCCAGTATCCAACCCTGTTTTTGTTAGGAGCCCAAGCATTCTTTAATGCTTTGCAAAACGATCCGGATCTTCATGTTCAAATAAAGGAAATGTATCATCAAGATATCCAAGACACAACGGCAGAGTACGGAGGCGTTATCTGGGCAAAAGGTAATAAGCTTTATATACAAAAGCTTCGTTCTTACGATATCGACGACAATGTTTTTTCTATCCGATCCGATTTTCGTTTTGGGATGTTTGATCTGCATTTTCATGCTGCTGTTGCTTCCGAAAAAGACACCCTGTACTATCCAGGGCCTAGCTCAGCTGATTTTATTTTTAATGCACATACAACAAGCTTTATGAGTCCGGGGATTGTTATCTCTGCAGCTCATTTAGGCTCAGATGCTCATTTGTTGAATGTTGACTTCTACAGAGGAAGCTCCTATAAAGGCCCGCTGCTGTTTAAGTATGTTCCTAAGGATGTTTTCAATTTAGACATGGGAAATATCAGTATTCCTGTTGATCCTGATAGTCTACCGACCGTTCCCATGTATCAAAAGGAAGATATTCAGAAGATCAAAGAGAATTTTAAGCAATATTTCAAACATCTTAAGCGTCAAAAAAAGCAGGCCGATGACACGGGAATGGTGCCGACCCTTCATGAGAATGTTCTTGAAAAAGATATTTTGGGGGTCATACATGATGGGGTAATTTATCCCTTGTCCTTTTATGATGTTCGCTGGATCCCTGCGAGCGTCGCAGAAGGAAAAGAGAACCTTTATGCTCTTGTCAGAGGAGAGGGCGAAAAACTTCTTGTGGAAGCTTCTAAGGTGCCTCAAATAGGAGCATCAGCATCTTCCGCTTTACAAACATTTAAGGAAAACATGTCAGATACTGCGTGGGAGCAATATGTTCATTGGCTTGCGCAAGGTGGCTTTACTCCTGAAGATCAGTTTGGGCATTACGATGCGCAGTTCGACGCTTACGCTATCTCTCGTTCATTTGCTAGATACCTCGGGCAAAAACTTCAGATGGGCGATAAGATGCAAGCTGTCAATTTTCTTCAATTCGTTTTTGTCCGTGAAGATATCTTGCGCGAGGCTCACGCTGGTAGCGGGCATGCGTTGATATCGATTCTGCATGAACGCCTTCATGTCAGATTTAGGGAGTATCATCCTGGGCCATATGACACAGAGATCAGCATCCTGGACGAATGCTATGCTTATTTGGGGTCTTATTATGAACTTTATGGGGCAGAGCGGATTGATGAATACGCGCAGAGTGTCGCTAACATTCTGATTGATAATTATCTGAATAAATTCTCTTTATATGGAGCAGAGCTTAGCGTCAAGCAAAAAGAGGAATATGCGTTCAAAATTAGAATTATTGCGAGCATTATCTCGACGTTTATTAAGCTTGGCCAGGGAACACAGATCCTGAATTATGTGCTGTCAGCGCATCAGCTAGACCAGATCTTTCGGTTAGTTTCTTATGAGTCGTTGATCGATATCGGATTCAATATTTCACAGCAGCAGTATGACGCACTCTTTCATAGGGTTTCAAGCGGGGTGACGCAATCATCTTCGCTGACCGACCCTAAGGTCCAGGAGCAGTTTTACGACAAGAAGCTTAAGGGAAAGAATTTTTATAGTGATGGAGAACAGCTTGTTTTTATCAGTATGACAGCACTTGACAATGGCTTGATGAACGAGGTGGCCGAAAAGATCATCGAAGAAGTAAAGAATTTGGGATCAAGAAATCCGAGGGTCTTGTCAGTCGGGGAAGGGCAAGGACACCTGGCGCAGGCTTTAAAGAGCAAAGGCCTTTATATTCAGGCAGTCGATATTAGCGAAAAGAATATAGAGGCGGCAAGGGAGCGCGGGATCATTATCAAGAAAGCTGACGCAGAGAGCTTAAGTTTTCCTCAAAACACCTTTGATGTGGTCATTTTTAACGAATCTATTGGTAGCATGAACCCGCAGCTTGTTCTCGCGGAGGCCAAAAGGGTCTTAAAGCCCGGCGGACGAATTATTTTGACAACTTATAATCTTGAAAAAGAATCTGTTGATCAAGATGAATCTTTTACTCACTACAAGGGATATACGGTCAAACAGTTAAACGGCATGCTTAGCGATTTTGAAGATGTCAGCCTTCAAGAATTGGAATCTCCTTCTGGATTAGGGGTTCTTAACTTTTTTACGGCGGTCAAGGCAGATAATTCGAAAAGTAAAAAGTTAAAAGGGACATCGTCGGCAATAACGGTGGAGGATCTGGTCGAGAGTATCAACCAGCAAAGCGACCGTCAGATCATCGCGCAAGGGACTGGACAGCGATATGAAGTTTTGGCGCGCAAAGCTTCCAATCGGACGATGGAGATCTTGCTTAAAGATCTCGCAAGCGACAGGATCGGTGTCGTTGGCAAAGGCGTTCTTGATCATGACAAGATCGAAGATTTTGAGATATTTTTAGATAGGGTGAATTTTCAGGGAGCGGCTTATGACCTGACTTTAAAAGGATTAGGCCGCGGCATCCAGCGTATTTTTTCCAAAGGATTACCGCTGGCCGTGAAACATCTCGAGGGAAGGATCATCGAAGAGAACACGATCGCGTTTTTGAAAGAATCATGTCAGCTCGATAGCAAGGGAAATATTTATTTCCGAGCAGACAACTCTTCGCAAGAGCTTATCGATAGCGAGCAGGCATTGCAGCACCTTCTTTCCAAAACTTTGGTTGGTCAAGTTTGGTTAGGGCTTAGAGATGGGCAGCCGATCGATACAAATCCCTATTTTGATAGCTTAAGCCTTTATATTGAGGAGCATCGTCCTGGGGCTCAGCTGGCTGAGAAAATAGATGGCGTGCAAGGGTTGAAAAAGTTTTTGGAGAAGCGAGGAGAGGGTGTTGATGTGATATTTGTCGCGCGACGAAGTTCCTCAAGCGTTTTGTCAACCCAAGAGGCTGAAGAGTTTGAGCAGGCATTGCTTGCGCGCAACGGCCTTTTCATTCGAAGATCAACGATCCAGGCAAATGGAGAACAAGAAGATGTTGTCTACGACTTCAACGCGACTTATCTTAGGGTTGGCGGCGTTGTCATTCTGACCAAGGATAAAAGTGACCGCCTCAAAGAATTCTTAGATGATAAAGATCGAGCCTTCCTAGAGCAAAAAGCGGTCATTGTTGATAGCCGCATGGATTATTTAAGCTACATCATTCCCATGATCGCGTTTATGCTGGAAACAGATTTTCAAGGTAAAACAGTTCTGGATTATGGGGCTGGTAACGGTGTCTTGGGGCTTGTGGCGCTCAGGCTGGGAGCAGAAAAGGTCATTGCTATCGAGAACAACCCTACTTCTTTTGCTTTCGCGCGGTCTGGTTTTGAACGGATGCTCGGCCGGCAATCCGTTGTTTACCTTAAAGGTTCTTCCTGGGAGAAGCACAAGCTCAAGGATGGTCAGCGCGCGTTTTTGATCGAGGCGGATATGAACACCATCTTCCATCGACGGAAAGGCTGGCGGCAAACGATCGATAAAAAATTTGATATCGGGCCTGATTCGATCGTATTGGCGGATGTCGGCGCTTTTTATCCTCAAGTCCACGACAACCTTATTAAAGATGTTATTGAAAATAAAAGTCCTGTCTTAATTTTAGGAGGTTATGACCAAAAGCCCTCTTCTGATCTAGAGCGATATTTTGAAGATTTTCTTAATGGCGGCTGGGATTCTTACAGCGCGCCATATACCGCGCAGCGTTTTGATGAGCAAAATATTTCATGGGAGATGAAGGAACATGCGGGTAAGGGCTCCAGGAATGAGGATAAAAGATTTCAGGCCTTGAAGGTCCTCAAAGAAAGCCATCGTCGTACCTCGTCCGCGATTATTCATCAAGAGCCCTTAGGCAATGGCACCTCCGTTATTTTCTCAGCGGATGACAACGAGATCCGCAAGCTGATCAGCGAAGGACAACCGTTTTTGATCGATGAGAACGGACAACCGGCCACACGCTCAGTTGAGAGCGAAGGGTTTAAGCGTTTTACAACGCCTTTTGCGGCGATCAAAGAGCGTCTGGGTGAAGACATTTTTGAGGACTTTTACCAAAGGGCGCTTGCCCTGCAAAGAACGGATCCCGGCAAAGAGCTGATCGTTGTCAGTTGGGGCTGCGGTCAGGGTGTTGAATTAAAACAGATGGAAGAAGAGCTTAAAAACCGAGGGATCCACAACGTCCGTCTTCTTGGTTTCGCGAACATTTATTTTCCGTCTTGGGCGCAAGGCGACTCCCAGATCACATGGATCTTAGATGATGCTAGTCGTTTTGCTGAGTATTTTAAAGACGGCGAGATCGATCTGATGTTCAGCTTTATCGGACTTTTTCATATTAAGCCATTTGGCACGCATCGTCAGTACATGGAAAGCATTGCTTCTAAGATCGATCCTGAAGGGACGGTTGTTTATGATTATGGCATAGCTTTAACGAACAATGATTTTAATGAACTCTCAGATTTTTACGATGTTCACTCTTCCTGGCGTAAAGGCATTATCCGGCTGAAGCCTAACCCTTCCCTGGAGGAGGATACAAACAATGATGCCGTGGCCATATTTCCTTCGCAGGGAGTTGACGTGGCGGGAGCAAGGATCAGCTATCAATATGGCTTTTTTGTCTTTAAAGAAAAGGCGTTTTATCCTCAAGATAATTTACAGTATTTAGGGCTTGAGGACTCAGTAAGGGTGGCAGAAAAAGACGGCAGAATGCAGATCGAGATCTTCAAGGGCCGTTTGGGCCAGGAAAGCCTTGTCGCTCGATATGCCGCGCCACAAGCATCATCGAGTATTTTTTCTTCACCCTTTGAAATTGCCGGCGTAGGTTTATGCGAGATCATCTCGACGCAAAATCCTCAAGAAAAAATGAAGATCCTTGATCAATGGTTTCAGGAAGGGCTGGAGGGACGGGATTTTCCCAGGGATTCTTTGGAGCGCAGGTTACCAGAAGAATATTATCTTATGGCAATCAGGTCAGTTGACTCAGGAAAGATGTTGGGGATATCTTTTTATGAAAAAAGAGAGCGCGGCGTGACTTCTGATGGCAGAGTTATCGGGGAAGGAACAACGGATGTATATCATTTAGCGATCACGGAAATAGATCAAGAATACCGGAACAAGGGGTTTGGGCTGATCCGTCTGGCCTATGTGATTGAGCAAAGCTTTAAAGACTCAACCCTTCAAAAGAACGTGCGAGGAGTTTTAACTGGATTGCCAAGCAAGGAAGCGCTAAGCAGCAATTATTATGATCGCCAAGGATTCCAGTCCATCGATGAGGAAGTAACAGCTTTTGATATGGGCGTTTATTCCTCGAGGGAGAATTCAAGGAGGATCTTGGAAGAAGTTAAACAGCGCATTCGCCCCGGACCAGGATCTTCGACTATCACGGCAAGTCAGTATCCCAATGGCATGGCCTGGGTCGCTGAGCGCATGGAAAAGAATAATAATGAAGTTAATTTTGCGACCTTTATGTCATGGGTCAATGAGTATTACTACAATGCTCAACCGCGGATTGGCGTTGGGTCTGAAGTCAGAAAAAGCGGTTTTGAAACTTTTGCCGAAGAAGGATATTTTGGCAAGGCTGTTGCCCGACAAATCGCGCAAGTCTGGAAGATGTTAGCTCAAGAAGGCAAGAGCAAGAACTCACGATTTTCGATCGTGGAAACAGGTGCGGGCAGAGGAACGTTGGCGAAAAATATTCTTGATCATCTTCAAAAAGAAGAAAAAGAACTATATAGCAATCTGGAATATATCATTGTTGATTTTAGCGGTCCTTTATCCCAGGCACAGGAGCGGACTTTATTTGAACATGCTGACAAGGTCCGCTTTATTCGGAAATCCGTTTTTGATCTAACCGAAGATGACCTTGGTGGCGTTGAAGGTGTTTTCATCTCTAATGAATTTGTTGATGATGTCCCAGGTCATATTCTTAGGTCTGTGGATGGACAAGGACACTTTGATGAGATGCACGTGCGTTATGAACAAGGAGTCTTAACGCAGAGTTTTCGACCGCTGAAGGATGCCCTTAAAGAATATCTTCAGCAAAACCATATACATGACGTTGCCGCTGGAAAAGCTGTTCTTGTCCGGCCTCTGATCGCTAAGTGGCAAGCCGTGATCGCAGGAAGTCTGCAAAAAGGTGCTGTGATCACGATTGACTATGGCGGCAAATTACAAGAGAACATCGAGGGCAATAAACCGGTCGTATGGAGCGGGGCTGATCATGGGGCTCGTCTGGAGGATATCCTGAAGAATCCCGGCCAGGGGGAGATCACAGCGGATGTTAATTTTGAGGAGATCAAGGCCGCAGGGGACGCTGTGGGTCTGACGAGCGTTGGCTTTGTCATGCAAAGGGACTTTTTGAACAACTGGCAGGCAAGTGATGAGGTGACCAGCCCACAAGATCTTTATGATATAAATTCTGATTCAGGATTTAAGGCATTGATCCAGTCCAAGGGAATGAAGAGCGATCAATTTCAGGGGTTTCAAGATCCCAGCGAAGGCATATCGCGATTTTATAGTGCTTATCAGCGTTCTGTAAGAATCAAATTGCCAGAAAGCCTTGCCGGCTTAAAAGAAATTTATTATGCGGATCTTAGCCCGTGGGATGATATCCCGCAGAATCCTAGCCGAATGGACAGCTTTATCGAAAGCCTGTCTTCAGGTTATCCGCGCAGGGTGGCCGGATATCTCAAGGTAGAATCCGATCGATCAATCAGCTTTAGCTTTACAAGTGGATTGATGAGCCGTTCTGATCTATCAGAACTCGTTTTATTTGACAAAACAGGAAAAGTTATTTTTGATTTCCAAAAGTTTTTTGAGAAATTTCCTGAAGAAAAAGAAAAATGCGCCCTTTCAAAAGAAACTTTTATTAAGAACTATTCATCGCGCCTTCTGCTGGGGGCCAAGATGCTTTCAACGCCTTGGGAATTTGAGATCTTTAGTGAGGCGGGAGAGTATCGCTTGAAATCTTCGCAAGCCCGATCGGGGTCCTCAAGCATAATTAGAAGCCTTCCATCTTCTGAAGCAGCGGTTTTCTTTGAGCAGGAACTTTTAAAGAAGAGCAATATTACTGTTGAAAGACGATCTGTGACCGTGAATGGACGGACAGAACCTGCTGTACTGAATACGGCTGGCGCGAATGGGGCCAGATATTTAAGGATCGGAAACCTTATTGTCGCCGCGCGAGAGTTGATCCCGACTGGCCAGGAAGAGTTTGCCCGTCAACATGTTGTTGCGCTTGATGCTCCGATGACTTGGAAAGGGTATACCGTTCCAGTCGTGGCCGCAATGTTGGAAGCAGATCTTCAAGGGAAAGTCGTTCGTGATTATGGCGCGGGTAATGGTGTCTTGGGGTTGATCGCTTTATTTTTGGGCGCAAAGAAGGTCGTGTCCGTAGATTGGGAAGAAAGAGATCTAAGAGTGGCTCAGGAGCAGTTTGCAAGATCTGGCTATGCGACGATCTATCGCAAGGGTTCTCAGCGTCCATCAGCTGAGGATGTCGCCGGCGTTCAGGTTGTTTTATGGGAAAATGACCTGCGCCAAGTGATCGATGACCACATGTTCGAGCAGGAACTTTTGGGTTATGGAGAGATCGTTGATCTGATGAATATCGGTCCATCCTATCGGGTTCATGAAGAAATGAAAGAAAATATTATCAAAAGCCGAAGCAGCCAAGCGATCTTGGGCGGTTACGCCGTTGGAGTAAACCCGCGTTTGTATTTTGACGCTGACGAAAAGATGTTCGCACAAAAATGGAATGTCGTTGATAAGAAATATGGCGATGAAGATTTCTTTACTGGCGCGTTTTTGATCGATAAGATAAGTTCATCATCAAGAAATAATTTTAACTATGAACAATTTCTGAGGCCGGAGTTTGGAGGAAGCAGGGCTGGGGTTACAAGCTTATTTTTAGATGGGATTTTTGAATTAGCGGAGTTTTCAGGTATTAATCTCTACGGGGGGAGCCGCGGACTGGTTGTTGGGTTTGGAAACTCAGCTGAAGAGCTTTTGTATATGAAAAAAGTTCTTGATCCCGAAGGGATTGTAGAGGGCATCGATTTTGTTGATCATAGAGTGCAATCAGCAAGAGAATTTTTAAACCAGGAAGGATATTCAACACGGGATTTTTCTCTTTATACGGCAGATATGAATAATATGCGAAATGTTATTAAGGATGGATCCATTGATTTATTGATAGCTATTAATGTGACAATGTTAAAAGACGACGATATAAGCCAATTCGCTAAAGAGATTGTTCGTGTCCTGTCCTCTGGAGGCAAGGCAATTATTGGGACAGCTTTTGAAAGAAGTTTTAGTGATTCTTTAAAGGAGAACGGAAAAGTTTTCTTAGAAAATGGGGATAGGTTAATTTTTATAAAGAACGGCAAACAGAGTTTAGGCGATGTCGCACCCGGCGGCATTGACTTCAACGCGAAGAATATCAATATAGAAATTCAAGATTCAAAAGTCAAAAGTGAAAATGAAACCCAAATACCAGATACCATTTTTCAAAATATTGATTTTACAAATATCGAAGGCCTCGTACCGGTCATCATCAACATTGTGCCCATTACGAATTTTTATCAAGTTATGGGACTTGAGCCTGAAGGTGAGCGGCTTGACCAATTGAGCCTTAAATGATCCAGAAGTCAAAATTTAAGATTCAAAGTTCAAAACAAGGGCTACATCTAGCGAATTCAGAACGCTCAAAAAGCCATTTTGAATTTTTGACCTTTGACTTTCAATCCTTTGATAGTTAGAATTCTTTCATGGCGATTCTTGAAGCCCTTCGGGCTGATATCACAACTTTAAAGGTTGATGCGATCGTCAACGCCGCTAATATAACGCTTTTGGGCGGCGGAGGCGTTGATGGCGCCATTCATCGCGCGGCCGGGCCGCAGCTACTTGCTGAATGCGTAACCCTTCAAGGCTGCGAAACCGGGGATGCTAAAGTTACCAAAGGTTATTGTTTGCCTGCTAGTTATGTTATTCATACCGTTGGGCCCGTTTGGCGCGGCGGAAAGAACAATGAAGATATTTTGCTACAAAGCTGTTATCAGAAAAGCCTTTGTTTGGCCCAGCAATACCAGCTGCATTCTGTTGCGTTTCCGTGCATCAGCACAGGCGTGTATCGTTTTCCAAAAGAGCGGGCGGCACATATCGCTGTTAATGCTATCCGCCAAGAGCTGGAGCGCTGTCCCCTTGTAGAGCGTGTTATTTTTGTGTGTTTTTCCAAAGAGGATCTTTTGCTCTATCAGGATCTGCTGGATGAGAAAAAATGAATTAATATCTATTGAATTTTTTTAGGTTTTTAATTATGATGATAGCCGTAACAGCACAAGCAAAAGTTAACTTGAGGAGGGTTGTATGAAGATCACAGATCTGCGGGAGCTTTTGAAAGATAAGCGCGTCATGGAAGAGATCCATAAACATTTGTGGATCGAAAGCCAGAAAGCAGGATATAGTATTGGCCTTGAGCGCGCGACCGATGAATGGCTCAAGCTCTATGCTGAAGGCTGGATGAAGTATCATATGCCTGAAAGATTTGCTAAGATAAAAGAAAAAGAAAAAACAGAAGTTAAAAAAGATATTCCAAAAGCGAAGGTCGAGTCAAAGCGTAAAAGAACGGCCAAGGCATAAACTTTTTTTGATAAAGTGCATACAAAGGGGCAGAGCATTCTGCCCCTTTGTTGTTTGTTTATTTTGTCTATGAGTACCGCACAGAAGATAAAAACCGGCCTTTATCTGCACATCCCATTTTGCAGCCAGAAGTGTTTTTTCTGTTCGTTTGTCATCTGCGTTGCCCGTTTGCATCGCGCGGATGAGTACCTAGACTGCCTGTCGCGCGAAGCCCAGCGCTATGCGGGGACGATCATCGATACAGCTTATATTGGTGGCGGAACCCCAACACTTTTAAATGAAAACCAACTTGTTCGTTTGCTGGGCATCATCAAGAAAAACTTTCGGCTAAAAAAAGATGGAGAGTTCACGATCGAGACGAATCCAGACACGCTGACCTTTTCTAAGGCGAAGCTTTTGCGCTCGTTAGGTGTCAACCGTGTCAGCATTGGCGCTCAGACCTTTGATAATGCCTTGCTGAAGTTTTTAGGCCGCACGCATCGCTCTGATGATATTGCAACGTGTTGCGAAGTTTCCCGCCGAGCTGGATTTAAGAACGTGAATGTAGATATGATGTTCGGGTTCCCGCGCCAGTCGTGGCAACGGTTGAAAAAAGACCTATCGCAAGCTATCGCGCTGCGTAGCGAGCACATCTCTTTGTACGATCTGACCATTGATCCTCATAGCCGTTTTTACCGATCAGGAGTGTCTCTTCCAAGTCCGCAGAAGCGGGGCGGATTGTACGCAGATGCCTTGCGCTTTCTTGAGAAACGATCATTCTTTCAGTATGAGGTCAGCAATTTCGCGAAAGAAGGTTATGCTTCTGCGCATAACACATTGTACTGGGAGTGCGAAAATTATATCGGGTTAGGTATCGGCGCTCACTCTCATCTTTTAGGACGGCGTTTTTGGAATATCCGTGAACTTTACCCCTATATTCAGCGCATTCAAAAAGGCCGGATCCCCGTCGATGGGCAAGAAACGCTGGGGCGGCAGAGAAGACTCATGGAGGCCTTGCTTTTTGGCCTGCGCATGAACAAGGGTGTGGACCTTGAACGATTAGAACGAAGATTTTTGTGTCGTTTTTCGACGTCTAAAAAAAAGCAGATCACGCGATTTGTAGAGCAGGGGTTTTTGGTGTTCGAAGAGCCTGTCCTTAAGACAACTTTTAAAGGGCGCCTTGTTCTTGATGAGCTATGCGGATATTTGATCTGAGCTAGAATCGCGTTCGAGGGCTTTTATTGGGATTTTCCGGGATGAAGATCCTCTCACAGTCGTAGCAATAATATTTTTTGATCCACAGCTCTTTTTCTTTCTTGTAACGAGCGTAATTACGCTGGATATCCTTAATGATCGCCTCCATGGTCGAGTAAAAAGGATAGATAAGCCCAACGACAATAGCGATTGTTAGATAGAAATAAAGCTGTTCACCTATTTTGCTAGCGAAAGAAGAACCAACGACGATCCAGGAAAAAAGAAAAGCCAGCAGGGCAACGGTGGCCGCCGGGAAAGCGATCGCGGCTTCTTTCGGAGGCTTAAGAAGTTTTGCGAGTGGTTCGCGCCTTTCCGCTGATATCTCCCTTTTTTTGTTTAGCTCCGTATCAAACCCATCCACAAATATTTTTTTGCCAGCGTTTCCTGTTAAGAGACAGTGATAAACGTAGGAAACAAGATCTGTGTGATAGCTGTCACAATATGGGCAATAGATCTTTTTTTCAGAGTCCATACGGGGTGAATGACTGTTGATGCGCTCTTGCGATATAACGGCTTTGGTCGAGCAGGGTGCTGAGAACCTTCCAGAGCGCTTTTTTGAAGACGGGTTTCATGCTTAAGGTTTCTAATAATTGAGAGGATCGGGAAAAAAGCGTGCAAACTTTTTCTAGGCTATAGGTCAGACTGCCGGTTTCAATAAAAATACGACGAATTCTGACCAAGTCCGCGTAAGTCTTTTTAGGTTTCTCGAATATTTTCATGAACTGGTGGCGGCGTGAGCCTGTCAGCGTCTGATAGGCGTGGCAGACCAAGATCGTTTTTTTGCATTCTGTGATATCGCTAAGAATCGATTTGCCGATCTTCTGTTCTGTTGAAAAAATACCGATAATGTCATCTTGGATCTGAAAGGCCTGTCCCATCATCAGGCCGATCTGGGAAAGGGTTTCAAGCTCTTTACCATTGACCCCAGCCAAGATCGCGCCGATACGCAGCGGACATTCGAACGTATAGCGGGCTGTTTTCAAGCTGTAATTTAAGAAAACATCTTTTTCTGCGATATTCTTGACGTGTTCAAAACCATGTAGAATGTCGATAAATTCTCCCATGGCCGTGAAGGCGGCAGTCTGGACAAAGTATTTGAGCGCCTCTTCTTTACGTCCAGGGTCTTCTTCGACAGTCAAAAAAGCATCGATCGCCAAGGCGTAGACGATATCGCCAGCAACGATCGCTAGGTCACTGCCAAGTTTTTCGCTGCATGCCGCTTTGTGGGCGCGCGCCAGGATTTTATGCAGCGTAGGCTTGCCGCGCCGCAGATCTGAGCAGTCGATAATATCATCATGAATGAGCATAAAATCATGGAGCAGTTCCAAGCATCCACAGGCGGTATAAAGATGAGACGGCAGTTTTTTTCTGGGTGTGTAGCCTTGATAGCTGATCGCCATTAGAAGCGGCCGGATGCGTTTTCCAGGACGGGCGCAAAAATCTTGAATGCTGTCAAAAAGAATGGGGTGGACTTGGCCAAAAGGATACTCCTTTCTGGATCTCGCCAGAAAGGCCATTAAGCTTTGATCAATGCGCTGGATCGTTGTGTGGATCATTGAGATTTATCGATTAATGAATTTTGTGTATGGCTATGTTAGCATAGAGCATGGGCCTGTTCAACAAAATAGATACGGTCATTGACCGGACAAGAAAATATGATTACAATAATAACGATTATCAACTTAAAAAAAGGAAAATTTATGAAAAACGTTCTCGTGATTATTTGTTTCTTGCTTGCTGCATCTTCTTATGCTTTCGCGGATACTGTGTATCTTAAAAGCGGGCGAGTTGTTGAGGGAAATATTCTTGAGCGCTCTGACAGCCAGGTCAAGATCGATGCCAACGGCATAACATTGACATATTATATGGATGAGGTGGACCGCATCGAATCTGCGCAAGGTGTCTTAGCAAACCAGGTCGTGCCCGCGCAGGATGAGCGTGTATCAGCAGTGTCAGACCGGGGGAATATTTATAGTGCCTTGAGCAAGGAAGGTCTTGTGTTGAAGTACATGGAGGTGACAGGCGTTAGAAATAACATGCAAAAGACTTTTACGGACATTATTGATGCTGCGCCAGAGGAAAAGAAGGCGGATTTAAGGCAGGTGCTTGATCTCGATGAGGTCTTGCGCCAGCTGATTCCTGTTTATGAACAATATTTTTCGGAACGAGACCTGCAAGAACTTATTGCTTTCTATGAAAGCGACGTTGGGCGTAAGCTTTTAAGAACGGCTCCCCTTATCTTAAAAGATAGCATGGATAAAAGCTTAGAGTATTTTCAAGGAAAGCTCGATTAACTCGGCCACTTCATTTATATATTATTATATAAATAATATATATTTAAATCTTTCATCCTCTTCAATACCTCAAAATTAGACATTTTCCTTAATTTTTTTATAGTTATATATTATTAAATATCAATAAGTTATATAATAATTGTATATTATTGAATGTCTTTTTATTTGACCGCAAATACCTTTTTTGGTATATTGTTTAAGTTCAAAAATCTATAAAAATTATCTTTATTTGGTTGTTTCGCCATCGTCTTGTAGAAGGAATTTGCGCGGCTGATCTAAGGTTGTCCAAACAGGGACCCTGCAGGCCAGGCGCTTATTAAAAGGAGAAAGAAATATGATCGAACGTTATACTTTATCAAAAATGGGCAATGTGTGGTCTGAAAAGCGCAAGCTCGATATCATGCTGAAGATCGAGATCTTAGCATGCGAGGCTATGGCAAAGCTTAAGATGATCCCTAAAGATTCCTTGGAGAATATTAAGAAGAAAGCTGCTTATGATCTCGAAGAAGTAAAGCGTATTGAAGAGCGAACTAAGCATGATGTGGTCGCCTTTATCGTTAATGTTGGGCAAAACATAGGTGCTGACGCGCGATATTTGCACATGGGGCTGACATCTTCTGATTTGCTCGACACTTCTCTTTCCGTGCAATGCGTTGAAGCTTGCGATATCCTGCTTGACGATCTCGATAAGATGCTTAAGGTTCTCAAGAAGCAGGCGAAGGCCTATAAAGATACCACCTGTGTGGCGCGATCTCACGGTGTCCACGCGGAACCAACGACTTTCGGACTGAAGTTAGCCGTTTGGTACGATGAAATGCAGCGCAATCTTGTTCGCCTGCAGAATGCGCGTGAAAGCATGCGTATCGGAAAACTTTCCGGTGCTGTTGGAACATATGCGAATATCGACCCATCCGTTGAAGAATATGTCTGTGAAAAACTTGGTTTGAAACCTGCGAACGTAGCGACGCAGATCCTGCAGCGGGATATCCACTGCGAATTCTTGAATACGCTCGCATTGATCGGGTCATCTTTGGATAAGTACGCGACAGAGATCCGTCATTTACAAAAAACAGAGATTCTGGAAGTTGAAGAGCCTTTCTTTAAAGGTCAGATCGGGTCTTCTGCGATGCCTCATAAGCGCAATCCTGTGACATGCGAACGCGTTTCTGGATTGGCGCGGTTGCTGCGCTCCAACGCTTTAGCTGGGTTTGAGAACATTAATTTATGGCATGAACGCGACATCAGTCATTCATCCGTTGAGCGCGTTATCCTGCCGGATAGCACGATCGCTTTGGATTATATGTTCCATAAGTTCATTCCCGTGATGGAAGGGCTTTTGGTTTATCCTAAGAATATGATCAACAATCTTTCTAAGTCTCGGGGACTGATCTATTCACAGCGCATCTTGTTGGAGCTTATGAAAAAAGGCCTAACGCGGGATGACGCGTATGAGATCATTCAGCGTTGCGCGATGCAGGTTTGGCAGGAAACATCGGATTTTAAAGATGTTCTTAAGCGTGACCGCAAGCTGCGTAAATACATGACGCCTGGAGCGATCGATGCGTGTTTTGATATCAAGCATTTCATCCGTCATCGGGATAGGATTTTTAAGAAAGTCGGTCTTTAAACAGTCATTATTAATCGCAGTTGATAGCTACCCAGAGGTTCTCTATGAAAAAAGGAAAACAGATTTACGAAGGTAAAGCAAAGATCCTTTACGAAACGGATGCTTCTGATCTTTTGATCCAGTACTTTAAGGATGACGCGACCGCATTTAATGCGCAGAAAAAAGGCACGATCCAGGAAAAGGGAATTTTTAACAATAGCATTTCAAGCCGCATTTTTGAATATTTGGAAAGCCAGGGGATTAAGACGCATTATGAGAAAAGACTCAATGATCGCGAAATGCTTGTTAAAAGAGTAGAGATCGTACCGATCGAGGTGATCATCCGCAATGTGGCCGCCGGCTCACTGTGTAAATTGCTCGGCCTTGCGGAAGGACTGAAGCTAAAAACCCCTATTTTAGATTTTTGTTATAAAAAAGATGAGCTGGGAGATCCTTTGGTCAGTGAATACCATGTTCGGGCCTTAGGCTGGGCCACCGATCCAGAGATCGCGACCATCAAGGACTATACGTTCAAGATCAACGACCTGATGAAAAAGTTTTTTTTAGCGATCAATCTCGATCTGATCGATTTTAAGCTTGAATTTGGACGGTATAAAGGGCAGATCATTTTAGCGGACGAGATCTCTCCGGATACATGCCGTTTGTGGGAAGTCGGTACAGGTAAGAAACTGGATAAGGACCGTTTCCGTAAAGATTTAGGCGATGTGGAAGAGGCCTATAAAGAAGTTTTCAGCCGCGTGACAAAATAAGTCGTAAGTGTTTTAACTGAAAAGATGTGCTTCCATGATTTGGCGTGTTGAAATAAAAGATAAAGTGGGTGTTTTTGATGCGGCTGGAGAATCCGTTGCCAAAGACATTCAAGATTTAGGTATTACAAGCGTTCATAAGGTTTGCGTGGAGCAGGTCTTTTTGATCGAGGGACAGATCACAGTCTCGCAGATCGAGAGGGTCTGCCGCGAACTTCTCGTTGATCCTGTGGTCCAGGATTTTTCCTTCCTTCCTCAGTCCACCCCCGAGTGTGATACCGCTCAGGGTGTGCGCACCGTCGAGATCGCGTATAATTCTGGAGTCATGGATCCCGTGGAAGAGTCTACCTTAAAAGGGATCGCTGATCTAGGGATCGCAAACGTCAGGTCCGTTCGAACGGCCAAGAAATATCTTCTGCATGGCTGCCCCAGCGATAAAGAGATCAATATCATCGTGAATCGTGTTTTGTCCAATAAATTGATCCAGCATGTTGTTGATCATTCTCAGGCAGTCAAGACCTTTGCTCCGTTGAAGGAAATGAAAGACGTACATGTTGCGCATGTGGATGTGTTAGGCGCGTCTGATAAAAAACTTCTCGAGATCAGCGCGAAAGGCCAGTTATTTCTGAATATCAACGAAATGCGGGCCATTAAGAAATACTTTAAAAAACTTGGGCGTAATCCTACCGACTGTGAACTTGAAACCATTGCTCAAACCTGGAGTGAACACTGTAACCACAAGACATTTCGTGGAGATATTACCTATACGACGGTTCAGGGCCGCAAAAAGAAGACAACGCGTATCCGTAGTCTGTTAAAATCAACGATTATGAAAGCGACTAGCGAGATCAACGCACCGTGGTGTGTTTCTGTTTTTCATGATAATTCCGGCATTATTAAATTCGATCAGGACTCCCATGTTTGTTTCAAGGTCGAGACGCATAATCATCCTTCCGCCTTGGAGCCTTTTGGCGGAGCCAATACCGGTATCGGCGGGGTTATCCGTGATTGTTTAGGCACGGGTCTTGGCGCGAAGCCGATCGCGAATACGGACATTTTTTGTTTTGCCCCCTGGGACGTTCCTTTTGATAAGCTTCCGGAGGGTGCCTTGCATCCGTTACGCGTAATGAAAGGCGTTGTTAGCGGCGTCAGGGACTATGGCAACAAAATGGGTATTCCGACGGTGAACGGAACAGTTGTTTTTCATAAAGATTTTATCGGGAATCCGTTGGTATATTGCGGAACGGTTGGCATTATGCCTAAGAATAAGGTCAAGAAGCAGGCGCGGAAAGGTGATCTGATCGTTGCTTTTGGTGGGCGAACGGGACGCGATGGAATTCATGGTGCGACATTTTCTTCTGGAGAACTAACGGAGGACTCTGAAGTTGTTTCTTCTGGAGCTGTGCAGATCGGACATCCCATCCAGGAAAAGAAAGTGCTTGATGTTCTTTTGCAGGCGCGTGATCGTGATCTATACCATGCGATCACGGATTGCGGAGCGGGTGGTTTTTCTTCAGCCGTCGGAGAGATGGGCCAGCAGTTAGGTTGCCGGGTGTATTTAGAAAAAGCGCCAACGAAATATCAGGGATTAAGCTACGAAGAGATCTGGATCTCTGAATCCCAAGAACGCATGGTGGTCGCTGTTCCAAAGAACAAGATCGATCAGCTTTTGAAATTATTCGAAGACGAGAACGTTGAGGCCGTCGTGTTAGGTGAATTCACCGGCACTAAGCGGTTGGAATTATTTTATAAAGGGGTTCAGGTTTGCAATCTGGATATGGATTTTTTGCATGACGGCGTCCCGCGTATCGCCAAAAAAGCTGTCTGGGCTGCGCCGAAGATCCAGGAGCCTGTTCTCGCGGCGGCAGAGCAGATGACCGAAACATTAAAGAATATTTTGTCGCATCCGAATATTTGCTCAAAGGAAAATATCGTTCGTCGTTACGATCACGAAGTCCAGGGAGCTAGCGTTATCAAGCCCTTTGTCGGCGTAAGATGTGATGGCCCATCGGACGCGAGCGTTCTACGGCCAAAATACGATTCTGTTAAAGGGATCGCGATTGCCAACGGGATTAATCCGCGCTATGGATTGATCGATCCTTACTGGATGGCGATGTCCTGTATCGATGAGGCTGTGCGCCAGATCATTTGTGTTGGCGGGAGTCTGGATCAGATCGCTATTTTGGATAATTTCTGCTGGGGGAACCCGGACAAGCCAGATCGGCTTGGAAGTTTGGTACGCGCGGCGCAGGGATGCTATGACGCGGCGGTTGGATTTAGAACACCTTTTATTTCTGGCAAAGACAGTCTTTATAACGAGTACGCTTATCAGGGCAAGACGATCTCCATTCCTGGAACAGTGCTGATCTCAGCTTTAGGGATCGTGAAGAACGTTGAAAAGACCGTTACGATGGACTTCAAGCAAGAAGGTAATCTCATTTATGTGATCGGCGAGACATTTCCTGAACTGGGAGGATCTGTCTATTATGATTCCCTTGGAAAGCTCGGGATGACTGTGCCTAAGGTTCGCGTGAAGACCGCGGTAAAAATATGCGCGGCAGTCGAGCGGGCAATCGCGAAAGGATTTGTTCGTTCATGCCATGATTGCTCTGACGGAGGTTTGGCTGTCGCTTTAGCCGAGATGGCTTTTGCCGGAGGCAAGGGAGCTGAGATCTTTTTATCTAAAGTTCCAGTCTCTGCGTCCCAGGGGCGCAACGATATTGTTCTGTTCTCAGAATCCAACTCTCGCTTTATCGTTGAGGTTTCTCAAAACAAGCAGAAAGAATTTGAACGTCTTTTTCAAGGCTTATCCTTCGGGCTGATTGGCCGCGTCGCGTCAGAGGAAAGCCTTGTGATCCACGGTTTAAACGGTAAGATATGCGCTCAATCGGATTTGCAGTCTCTTAAACAAGCATGGCAAAGAACACTGAGGTGGTGATAAATGGAAAATAGACGCCGCGTAAAGCAAGATATTATTAACATGGAAGACCCCTGGAGAGTTTTTCGTATCATGTCTGAGTTCGTTGATGGCTTTGATATGCTCTCAAAGGTTGGCAAGGCGGTGACCATTTTTGGTTCAGCTCGCCTGAAGGAAAGCCACAAAATGTACAAGATGGCTGAGAAGACCGCTTATCTTCTGGGCCAGGAGGGCTACTCGATCATTACCGGTGGCGGGCCAGGCATTATGGAGGCGGCTAATAAAGGGGCGAAAGAATCAGGCGCGGAATCTGTGGGATTGAATATTGAATTGCCTTTTGAGCAGGTTCCTAATAAATATATTACGTTGCTGTTGGATTTTCATTATTTCTTTTGTCGTAAATTTATGTTTTTGAAATATGCGAAAGCCTTTGTCATTTTTCCTGGCGGGTTTGGAACGTTTGACGAATTCTTTGAAAGCATCACGCTGATCCAGACAAAACGTATGCCTGCCTTTCCTGTTGTGCTTGTTGGCAAGGATTACTGGAAAGGGATGATGGATTGGATGCACAAGACGGTCTTGGCGCATCATTGCATCAGCATTGAAGACCTGAGAACTTTTCAGGTGGTCGATACGCCTCAAGAGGCTGTCAAGGTGATCAAAGATTTTTACAAAAAAGAAAACAAGAAGAACAATGGCAAAAAAAGTTAGAGTGATCATCCTGCGCACAGCAGGCACGAATTGCGACCAAGAGACAGCTTTTGCTTTCCGCGATAGCGGGGCGGATGTCGAGCTCGTGCATGTGAACTATCTTTTCCAGAAAGTAAAGCGACTGGATGATTATCATATTTTAGCGATCGCGGGTGGTTTTTCTTATGGGGACGATATCTCTGCTGGACGTATTCTTGCCAACGAGCTTCGTCTGAAGCTGGGTCAAGATATCGCTCGATTCATCCAGGATGGTAAATTGATCATCGGCATTTGCAATGGTTTCCAGGTGCTCGTGAAAGCAGGCATTTTACCTGGATCTCAAAACCAGGATCTGAAGCAAGAAGAATTTGTTCAGCAGGCAACCTTGACGACCAATGATTCTGGCAAGTTTGAAGATCGTTGGACATATCTTAAGCTCAGTGGTCGCTGCGCTTGGACTACCGGCATGGAGGGGATCGTTTATTTTCCTGTCGCGCATGGTGAAGGAAAGTTTGTGTGTCAGAATAAACGTATTTTACGCAACATTCAGGATAATGATCAGGTGGTTTTTCGGTATTGCGCGCAGGACGGCCGCAAAACGGATTATCCAGGGAATCCCAACGGTTCTTGTGATGAGATCGCCGGTATTACGGACGCGACAGGGCATATTTTGGGACTAATGCCGCATCCGGAGAGACATTTTTTGTTTACTCAGCATCCGTTCTGGACACGCTTGGCAAAAAAAAGCCGTTATGGCGACGGGGCAAAGGTTTTTCAGAACGGTGTCGCCTATATTAAAAAATATTGTTAAAGGAAAAGATCATGGCAGGTATCACGTATAAACAAAGCGGTGTTGATATCCATAAGGCCAATACCTTCGTTGATTGGATTGTGCGTAAAGCAAAGACGACGCGAGGCTCAGGGGTTGTTTCTTCTAAGGTTAGCTTTGGCAGTCTTTTTGATATCGGGCGCGGTTACCAAGAGCCGATCCTTGTTTCTTCTACTGATGGCGTCGGAACGAAATTGATGATCGCAAATCTTGTCAATAAGCATGATACCGTTGGTATTGATCTGGTCGCTATGAACGTTAATGATATTCTGTGCGCTGGCGCGAAGCCTTTGTTCTTTTTGGACTATTTGGCTTGCGGTCAACTAAGACCGGCTGTCTTAAAAAAAGTCATGCAAGGCATTATCGAAGGATGCCGTCAGGCTGGATGCAGTTTGATCGGTGGAGAGACCGCGGAGATGCCCGGGATTTACAAAAAAGAAGATTATGATCTGGCTGGGTTTGCCGTTGGGGTTGTTGAAAAGAAAAAGATCATTAGTGGCGCGCGCATTAAGGCCGGCAACGTGATCGTTGGCCTTGCGTCTAACGGCCTGCACTCTAATGGCTTTTCGCTCGTCCGTAAGGTTTTATCCTTGAAGGAGCAGAAACATTTAAGTCATGAATTATTGAAGCCGACCCGTATTTATGTTAAGCCGGCTCTAAGGGCGCTTGAGCGTTTTGATATTAAAGGCATGGCGCATGTGACGGGTGGGGCTTTTTTTGAAAAGATGTCTAAAATTTTGCCTGCGGGTAAATGTTTTGCGATTGATCGCGGTAGTTGGCCGGTGCCAAAGATATTTCAGATCATCCAGGCTAAGGGGCGCATTGCTGACCAAGAAATGTTCACGACTTTGAATATGGGCATTGGACTTGCCGTAGTGGTGGATAAAAAAGATGCTGAGCGTGTTATCGCTTTTTTCCAGAAAGAAGGGATTCCGAGCTGGGCTATTGGCAAGGTTATCGATCATAAAGAAAAGAGGGTCCTGTTATGAAGGTGTTGATCGTCGGCTCTGGTGGTCGAGAGCACGTGTTGGCCTGGAAGTTGAGACAGAGCAAGAAAGTCAAAGAGATCTTTTGCGCTCCAGGAAATGGCGGCATATCTCAGATCGCCACATGTGTTCCTTTGTCTTCTGATGATATTCCAGGGCTTTTAGCCTTTGCTTTAGAAAAAAAGATCGATCTGACGATCGTTGGGCCTGAGGCTCCTTTGGTCGCTGGCATTGTTGATGCTTTTGAGAAAGAGCATTTGGTGATCTTCGGCCCTACCAAGGCTGCGGCACAGCTAGAGGGCAGCAAGATATTCGCTAAAGAATTCATGCATCGCCATGTTATTCCGACAGCTGATTTTAGAAGTTTTGATAACATAAAGGATGCCCTATCATGTCTTCAGCATAGAACTTTTCCTTTGGTGGTCAAGGCAGATGGCCTGGCTGCCGGCAAAGGTGTTGTTATTTGTCGTGATCTTAAGGGCGCTTCTCAAGCGCTTGAGGACATGATGACGTCCAAAGTTTTTAAGGAGGCTGGATCAAAGGTTATTATTGAAGACTGTTTGGAAGGTCAGGAGGCTTCTATTTTAGCTGTTAGCGATGGGCAGAAATTCGTAGTGCTTGATTCTTCGCAAGATCATAAACGTATTTTTGATGATGACCAAGGTCCTAACACTGGAGGGATGGGGGCGTATTCACCAGCTCCAGTTATCACTAAGAAATTAATGACAAAGATCACCTTGGATATTCTAACGCCAACGATCCAGGGTATGCGCCAAGAGGGTATTCCGTTTCGGGGAGTTCTTTACGCCGGAATCATGGTTACCAAAGATGGACCCAAGGTTCTCGAGTATAATGTTCGTTTTGGTGACCCGGAAACGCAGGCCGTCCTGCCAAGGCTTAAGACAGATCTAGTCGATCTTTGTTTGGCCTCAAGCCAGGGGAAGTTAGGTCTGACAAATCTAGAATGGGATGAGCGTCCTTGTGTTTGTGTTGTTATGAGTTCGCGAGGATATCCTGGCGCGTATGAGAGCGGTAAAGTAATTAAAGGCCTGCCAGAGGCTGATCGCCAGAAGGATGTTGTTGTGTTCCATGCTGGAACAAAGAAACAAGGGGAAGACATTGTAAGTTGCGGGGGCCGCGTTTTGGGTGTTGTTGGTTTTGGCGAGGACATTGCCAAAGCCATTCAAAATGCCTATAATGGAGCTGAAAAGATCTCGTTCGATGGATGTTTTTTTCGCAGGGATATCGCTGCGAAGGCACTTAAACGTTGTTAACAAAGCGAGGAGAAGATGAAAGATCCCCAAGTGGTGATCGTGATGGGCAGCGATTCAGATTGGCCTACCGTAAGTGAAGCTGCTAAGCTTTTGAAAGAATTTAATATAGCTTTTGAAGCAAAGGTTCTATCCGCGCATCGTACACCCGATGAGACTGCGCAATATGCGAGCAAGCTTGAAAGCCGCGGCGTAAAGGTCGCGATTGCCGCTGCAGGCGGAGCCGCCGCGCTTGCGGGTGTCATTGCCGCCCACACTTCTGTTCCTGTCATCGGTATCCCAATGCACACTTCAGATCTAAATGGCATGGATTCTTTGCTCTCAACTGTGCAAATGCCTCCAGGGGTTCCTGTAGGCACTGTGGCCATCGGAAAGATGGGCGCTAAGAATGCGGCATTCCTTGCGATGAGGATCCTTGCCCTTAATGATAAGGGTTTGCGTTCACAATTGAGCAGTTATAGAAAAAGCCAGAAACAAAAGATTATCAAGATCAAGCTTGAGCTGTGAAAACAAAACGCGTTGCGATAAGATCGAGCCATATTGATTACGACCTCATTAACGAGGCCGCCCAGGTCATCCAGAACGGCGGCCTTGTTGTTTTCCCGACAGAAACCGTGTATGGGATCGCGGCTAATTTTGATGACCCAAAAGCATTGCAAGCATTGCGCGAGGTCAAGCAGCGCGCCGACACAAAACCATTTTCAGTATTGATCTCAGAAAAAGAGGCGATCGATGATCTGGCAGTTCCGGTCAGTTTAGCGACGTATAAGATCGCGGATGCATTTTGGCCAGGTCCACTGACCGTGGTTGTCCCAAGCCGTACTAAAGGACAAACGATCGGCTTGCGCATGCCGGATCACCCTGTCGCTTTAGCTCTTGTGCAACACGCCGGGTGTCCTGTGGCAGCGCCATCAGCCAACGTGGAAGGCGAACCGCCTGCGCGCAACTGCGATGAAGCCCTCAAGAAACTGGACGGGCTCGTAGAAATGGCGATCGATGCCGGTCCAACAAGTATCGGGCAATCATCGACCGTTGTTGATCTGACCACTGTGCTGCCAAAGATCTTGAGGCCAGGGCCTGTCACAGAAAAAGAGTTGGATGAACAAGCAAGGAAGAAATCCGTTCTGTTCGTGTGTACGGGTAATAGCTGTCGTTCGGTCATGGCAGAATATCTTTTTCGCGAAGCACTTCAAGGGCGTAAAGATGTTGAGGTGTCTTCAGCGGGGATCAGCGCGTTCTTGAATGGAGGCCCAACGCCAGAAACGATCGCGACCTTGCGCAAAGAAGGTATTGACGCGACGCGCCATCGTTCTCGCTGCTTGACGCGCATGATGGTCAAGAAATCAGACCTGATCCTTGCGATGACATCTATGCATCGGTATCAGATCGTGAATTTTGAGCCTTCGGCGGACAATCGGACATATCTTCTGCGAGAATTCGCGAAGATCTCTTCTGGGGCTTATGATTTAGGGGTCCCTGATCCGATCGGACAGGGAGCGCAGACATATGATGAATGCGCAAGTGTTATTAAAGAGGCGGTACAAAAGATCGTGGAGCTTGTATGAAAATTTTTATTGGGGCGGATCATCGAGGATTTTATTTGAAAGCGAAGATCATCAAGGCTTTGGCGGCTAAAGGCTTTGAGATGATCGACGTTGGAACACATTGTCCGCAGACACCTTGTGATTATCCTAAGTTTTCTTGTAAGGTCGGAAAAGGTGTTGTGGGCTCTCCAGGTGCTCGAGGGATTTTGGTATGCATGAGCGGTATCGGACACTCGATCGCCGCTAACCGCATAAAAGGTGTTCGTGCCGCGTTGTGCTATAACGTAAAAGCCGCAAAGCTATCCCGCGCGCATAATGACGCGAACGTGTTGGTTTTAGGCGCCAAATTCGTTTCTGCCAAAGATATCGACCGCATTATTCGCGTTTGGCTTGCTACATCTTTTGAGGGAGGACGACATCTGCGGCGCATCAAGCAGATCGATAGACTAACCTGCGCAAAACGCGCATAACGATAGATAGGAGTGTAAAATGAGTTTTTTGAAAGACACAGATAGGGATGTTTGGCAGGCGATCCAGCAAGAAATTGAGCGCCAGAATGCCAACATTGAGTTGATCGCTTCTGAGAATTTTGTTTCGCAAGCTGTTTTGGAAGCACAAGGCAGTGTGATGACTAATAAGTACGCCGAAGGCTATCCTAAGGCGCGATGGTATCATGGTTGTGATCATGTGGATATCGTCGAGCAATTAGCGATAGATCGAGCCAAGGAACTCTTTGGCGCTGATCATGTCAACGTCCAACCTCATTCTGGCTCGCAAGCCAATATGGCCGTTTATTTATCCGCGCTTAAAAGCGGTGATACCCTTATGGCGCTTGATCTGGCATGTGGAGGACATCTGACGCATGGGCATAAGATCAATTTTTCAGGCCGCACCTATCGTATTGTTAGCTATGGCGTTCATCGAGAAACGGAAATGCTTGATTATGACGCGATCCGCGCGCTTGCAAAAGAAGCAAAGCCTCAGATGATCGTAGCTGGAGCTTCCGCGTATTCGCGTATTATTGATTTTAAGAAGTTCCGCTCCATTTGTGATGAGGTTGGAGCGATGCTCATGGTCGACATGGCACATATTGCTGGACTTGTGGCCGCAGGCCTTCATCCGAATCCTGTTCCAGTGGCTGAATTTGTCACCACGACGACCCATAAGACATTGCGCGGGCCTCGCGCTGGGATGATCCTGTGCAAAAAAGATTTTGCCAAGAAGATCGACTCCGCTATATTTCCCGGCATTCAAGGTGGGCCCTTAATGCATGTGATCGCCGCCAAAGCTGTATGTTTTAAGGAGGCTTTAAACGATGATTTTAAGCTATATCAACAACAGATCCTAAAGAACTCACGCACGATGGCTAAGGCCTTAGCGTCGAAAGGGTATCGCATCGTTGCCGGAGGAACGGATAATCATCTTTTTATGGTCGATCTGCGCCCAAAGAATACAAAAGGTTTTGAGGCGGCTGATGTTTTAGATAAGGTCTGCATAACGGTTAATAAAAATCTTATTCCGTATGATCCAGAAAAACCCGCGGTGACAAGCGGTATCCGTATCGGGACCCCCGCGATGACAACGCGAGGCATGAAGGAGCGCGAGATGGAACAGATCGCCGATTTTATCGATGGCGCGATCACACATCGCGGTGACGCGGCGTTTCTGGAAAAGATCAAGACAGATGTTCTGGACTTGACCAAGAAGTTTGTGCTGTATAAAAATTAAGTCAAAAGTCAAAATTCAAAAGTCAAAGCTGGAACGGTATAATTTTAAATAAAAAAACTAAGAATTTGAGGACCAATATTCTTTAATTTTTGTATTTTGATTTCAAGTTTTTGATTCTTCTTTTTTGCACTTTGATTCTTGAATTTCGTCTTTGAATTTTGATTTTTGAACTTTGAATTTATATGAAATGCCCATCCTGTAATTACAAAGAAACAAAGGTCGTTGACTCGCGGTTGAGTTCTGAAGGCACCTCGATACGCCGTCGGCGGGAATGCCTAAAGTGTGAACGGCGTTTTACGACTTACGAATATATCGAGCAGGTTCCTTTGATGGTCGTCAAGGCGGATGGCCGTCGTCAACCCTTTGACCGGGCTAAGATCTTAGGCGGGATCGTAAAGGCCTGTGAAAAACGTCCGATCAGTATCGACCGGATGGAAGAAGTGACCGCGGAGATCGAGCGCGCGATCCAAAAGCAATATGACCGTGAGGTCAGCTCCAAGAATGTTGGGGAAGAGGTCATGAAGAAATTGGCGCATTTAGACGATGTCGCGTATGTACGTTTTGCCTCTGTCTATCGGCAATTTCGGGATGTTAATCAGTTTATGAGCGAGCTAAGCCATATGTTCAAAAAAGGAAAGAAATAATCATGCCGTTGATCCAAGTCGATCTGAGCAAGATCATTATTGATGAAAAACGCCAAGACCAGGTGATCGTCCTTAAAGAACGTGACGGGAAGCGAAAATTCCCGATCATGATCGGCTTTATGGAAGCCTCCAGTATCAAGATGCGCCTTGCCAACCTGAAAGCCCCGCGCCCTATGACCCATGATCTGATCTTGAGCATTTTTGAACAGTTAGGCGCGATCCCACAGCAGCTTGTTATCGACAAGATCATTGAGCATACCTTTCATGCTAAGCTTGTGGTCCGTCGATATGATGATGAGCTGGTGTATATTGATCTGCGCCCATCGGATGGTTTGGCGGTAGCTGTACGCGCGCAGATCCCTATCTTTGTCGAGGAAGATGTTCTAAAGAGCGCTGAGCTTCCAGCTCTGTAAGACAATTTTGACGTGAAGCTCAAAGAAAAAATGAGCCTTGTTAAAGAAAATTCTTTGTTTTTGACCATTCCCTACGCCCGCATCCTGCAGGCGCTTGCGCAACGCTCCAAGACAAAAATTTATTTGGTCGGTGGAGCGATACGTAATCTTTTTGTTGGCCAAGAGAATACGGATTTTGATTTTGCGACCTCTCAGGGCGCGCTGTCTTTAGCGCGCGCATTTGCCAGAAAGATCCGGGGCGCTTACGTACTTTTGGACACTGAACACGGTTGCGCGCGGGTGGCCCGCAAAGAGAGCGGAAAGCTTTTGACCTTTGACTTTGCGGATTTCCGTGCGGTTGATCTGCGCGGGGATCTGGCGCATCGTGATTTTACCATCAATACTCTTGCTGCTGATCTTTACAAGGTTTCTGAAGGAAAAAGCATTCAAAGCATCTTGATCGATGCGCATCGTGGCGCGAAGGACCTTCAAGCAAAAAAGATCAGGATGGTTTCAGCTAAGGCTTTCGCTGAGGACCCACTGCGCCTGCTAAGAGCCTTTAGTCTAAAGGCGGTTTTTGGCTTTACCATCGAAGTTCGAACAGCACAGCGTATCAAGAAAGATAAGGATCTGATTTCGTCTGTTGCTCGCGAACGGGTTCGCGATGAGCTTTTCAAGATATTTTCTTCACCGCGTACTTTTTTTACTCTGAAAGCGATGCACACAATAGGGCTTTTGGAAAAGATCATTCCGCAAATAAGCCTTTTGTATCATCTGCCGCAAGGTGGATACCACCACCTCTCTCTTTTAGAACACAGCTTTGAAACAGTGCGCCAGCTTGAGAAGATTTTTGATGAGGTGAAAAGCGATAAGGATATCAAGGTGTATTTAGAGGAGCCGATCGCGTCAGGGCGTAGCCGGCAAGCATTGATGAAGTTTGCGGCGCTACTTCACGATATTGGCAAGCCGCAAACGCACCGTCAGGAAAAAGGCAAAACGACGTTTCACGGGCATGAGCATGTTGGCCGAGGCATTATCCGGCCGATCATCAAGATGCTTAAGATGTCTACTGCTGAGAAGAATATGATAGAAGACATGGTTCTGTATCACCTGCGTCCAGGGTATTTGTCGAATTTTAAAGAACCATCGGCTCGCGCGATCTTTCGCTATTTTCGTGATACAAAAAAAGAAGCGGTTAGCGTTCTATTATTATCCCTCGCGGATCAGCGTTCTACATTAGGGCCGCTGACCACAAAAGCGGCCCTTGCCCACCATGAAAAGATCGTTCGAAAACTTTTAGCGCAGTATTTTTGTAAGGCACAAGAAAAGAAACAGCAGCGTTTGATCACTGGGCATGATCTGATCAAGAAGCTTAAACTGTCGCCTTCGCCTGTCTTTAAGAAGATCCTTGGCGTTGTTGAAGAGCAGCAGGCTTTAGGAAAGATCGCAACTCTTAAAGAGGCTTTGGCCTTAGCGAAAAGGATCGCAGAACGTGATAAAGATTAAGGATACAACTATTCGCGTTGTTCGCCGCAGCCATGCGGCTTTAGAAAAGGAAAGAGCAGTCGATCTTAAGGACTGCCAGGGTCTTTTTTCAGAAGCCTCTCTTATCGCTAAAGAAGAAAAATTACGCGTATTTTATCGCGCGGCCCTTGTGAAGGTGCAAAAAAGCAAGAGACGTTCGCTTTATTTTATGGTTCACATGATCCCTGCGTTCCCTTGTGTCGGCCTGACGCGCGTTGTCACACAGGAGATCCATCGTTTTCTAACGAGGAACATAGTTGATCTTCGAGAAATTGTTATTGTCGTGCCGGATGAGGGCCTCGCGCGTGCTTTCAAAAAAGAAGTGAAAGGATATCTTTCCCATCTTTTGCGTGATCTTGCCGGCGAACCTTATGTTACAGTGGATGTGATCATTGAGCTACCTCAGGGGATCGTTGTGATCGAGCGTTCAAATCCGCCTTTTGGTTGGGCGCTTCCCGGTGGATTTGTTGATAAGGATGAAAGCTTAGAGGTGGCTGTGCGGCGTGAGGCCATGGAAGAAACACATTTAAAGCTAAAAGATCTCAGGCAATTTCATACGTATTCAGACCCCAGACGTGATCCGCGCTTTCATACCATGGATACGGTTTTTATCGCTCAAGGCGTTGGAGTCCCGAGATCCGGTGATGACGCGAAGGGTCTGAAAATAGTGCCTTATAAGGAACTTTTAAGCGCGGCATACGCTTTTGATCATAAGGATATTATCAGGCAATATTTAAAGCAGCGAAAGCAGGCGCGATAATGCCACGCAGGCTCATCCTAGGATCGGTGTGCGTTGTTCTTTCTGTGCTTTTTTTTGCGACTATTTTACTAGGTTTTCGGAAAATAGTTTTAGTGCGCGCGGAAAAAAAGGTCATTCGCGGCATGGATCAGGCCAATTACTGTGCATCCGATGATGATTGCGCGCTTGTGATGTATCGCTGTCCTTTTGGATGTGGGGCTTATATTAATAAACGAGAGACAGGCAAGATCAATAGGATGGTTTCTGAATATTTTAAACGCCATCCTGGCCGATGCGCGTATCATTGTGCGGCACCAATTCCTCCTGTGTGCCAGAGCGGCCGATGCGTTGCGAAGCCTTGCAAGTTTAACAACGAATACAGCGTGAATTTTCCAGACAATTGCAGATGTCCATCAGAAAGCACATATGTTCTTAAGTCTTCACGGTCTGGACGCGAAGTATTCGTATGCAGTGCAGCAAAAGAGTATGATCCTGTCAGGAAATAAGGATCAGGTCGAAAAAAGGAGTTTTAATGACAGGCAGCATGCCCACTCACAAGCTTCATGAGGCCAAGCAGATTTTTGCGTCTCATGTTGCGATCGTCGCAGCGATCAGTATATTTTGTTTCTCTCTTGTTGCAGGCCTTTTATCCGATTCTATAGCGCTGTTGTTGGACGCGGCCATGGGGTTGATATTTTTGTTGGTCGCTTTCTTTGTCCGTTTTATTATCAAAAGAGTTAATCAGCCCGCAGACCATTTGTTCAATTTTGGTTATGAAAAATATGAGCCCTTGGCGGCTGTCATCCAGAATGTTGCGATCGTTACTGCCTGCGTTGTTGCCGTTAAATTTGCGATCCAGGATATTATTCATCCTGAAGACATCACGCGCTATGACATTCCAGCCGTAGCGAGTTCTTTGGCTGGCATGATCGCGATGTTGATGGCTTTGTACCTAAGAAAGGTGTCTGTCGCGACAAGATCGTCGGTGCTCAAAACCGCATCCGCGCAATGGTTGGCGGACAGCGTTCTATCCTTTGGTATGCTTTTGGGTTTTTTGTTTGGGATCGCTGCACGCGCGTTAGGGTATGAGCACATTGCGCCTTATGTGGATCCGGCAATGGCCGTGATCTTGGCGCTTGTATTGATAAAATTACCGATCAAAAGCATTACGCAAAATTTGTGGGAACTTTTGGATGCCGCGCCTAATCAGAATGTCCAGCAGGCCATTCGCAAGATCATAGATCGTCATAAGGGACGATCTATCGAGATCTATCGCTTGAGATTCCGCAAGGCAGGCAAAAAGATCTTTCTGGAGGCCTGCTTTCTTGTGGATGGAAATTTAACGATCAGAGAGGCACAAACGCTGGTAGCAGCTGTAGAAAAAGACATTCTTTCTGAGATCCCAGAATGCGATATGATCGTGTATTGTAAGCATGAGTAAATATAAAGGCAGAGATTTTTATGGTCTTTGATAATCCTCGAGCGTGTCAATCCCACGGAACGTCCTTTGCGCCTTTGATTGATTTTCAGGATGTCACGGTCGTCAAGGGCGGCAAGAAAGTTTTACGAGATGTCTGTTTGCGCATTTTGCCAGGTGAGCACGTGGCGATCTTAGGGCCAAACGGCGCCGGCAAAACATCGTTGATCAAAACCGTCACCAGAGAATATTATCCCATCGAAAGGGTCAATGGTTTTACGTGCCAGCTATGGGGAAAAGAGCGTTGGAATATTTTTGATCTTCAAGCAACTTTAGGGATCGTCTCTGGCAGTCTGCAAGACGCCTTCACGCGCGACACAACAGGGCTGGAAGTTGTTCTGTCGGGATTTTTTAGCAGTATAGGGATCTATCATCAGCGCGTTACAGCCGCGATGCGTCGTAAGGCCAACAATATTTTAAAGTTTCTCGATATGGCTCACTTAAAGGACCGTAAGATGACGCAGATGTCATCCGGGGAAGCCCGTCGGCTTTTGATCGGCCGGGCACTTGTTCATGGGCCTAAAGCTCTTATTCTGGATGAGCCTTTCAATAGCCTTGATCTGTTCGCCCGCCACAAATTTGAGCAAGCCCTTAACAAGATCGCTCATGGCGGTGTCGGTGTGATCATTGTCACCCATAATCTTTTGGATATCATCCCTGTCATCTCGCGGGTAGTTTTGATCCGCAAGGGAAGGATCTTTAAGGACGGGCGCAAAGAATCTGTGCTGATCGATGAACACATGAGACAACTTTTTCAAACACCTGCTAAAATAAAGAAAATAAACGGCTATTATTTCGCGCTATAATAATAAAGTCATTTATTTTAACATAAAAGACAATGGATCAAGACGTTCTGGATTATCAGCATCTTCAAGAGGGCCAGGCGAAGGAATGGGAAGCCCGCTGTCGATCTTGCGGGATGTGTTGTGGGGTTAAAGACGGTGACCCTTGCGAAGATCTGGTGGCGCAGAAAGACGGTAAATATTTTTGCCGTGTTTATAAGACCCGGTTTGGCTTGCATAAAACAAAATCTGGCAGAGAGTTTCCTTGCGTGCCAATTCGTGATATTCTGCATGAGACATGGCCCGGGGATGGAATGTGCGCGTACAAAGGAATATGGAAAAAACTTTAAACAAGGAGCATGATGCGATGAGGCGCAGTCTCTTTGCTGTATTGGTTGTCATTTTGGTTTTATGCGTTAATGCCTTTGCCCATCCACCTCAAGATATCATTCTGGCATATGACCCATCCAGCAGGACATTAGCGGTCGAGGTGTTGCATTCCAGCTACGACCCTAATCGTCACCACATTAACCGTCTTGAGGTCAGCATTAATGGCAACGTGATCCTGGAAAAGACACCTAATCGTCAGAACAATACAAAACTTGAGGTCAATATTCTTATTCCCCACGTGGATGCTGGCGATACGCTGGAAGTCAAGGCATTCTGTAGTCGAGGAGGAACGTTGACCAAGAGCATCATTGTTCCATAAGCAAGTTTATAAAGGAGAAATGAAGTATGCATAAGATCTTGATCGTTGAAGATGATATTGATCTGGCGATGGTTTTACAGATGAACCTAAGCTCTAAAGGATACAAGGTCCTTGTCGCCCATGACGCGCTTTCCGGGACCAGCTTGACCCACGCGGAAACTCCGGATGCCATCATTTTAGATATCAACATGCCGGCGGGTGGAGGCCTTGCGATGCTTAAGAATATCAAGTTATCCATTAAAACAAAAATGATCCCTGTCATTGTATTGTCAGGATCAGAGGATGAAGAATTGATCCACACAGTGCTGCACAGCGGAGTGGAAAGCTATATCAAAAAACCGTACGATCTTGAGGATCTTTGCCGGCACATTAAGGCCGCTTTGCACATAAAAGAATGAACATGTTCAAAGATCTGAAACTTGGCGTAAAATTTTTCCTTTCCTTGATTTTGATCTCGATCATTCCGTTGGTCGTTATCAGCGTTTTTAACTATTTGTACACAAAAGCGCGTCTTCAAGAAAGCACGATCGGGAATTTGCGTGCAATCAATGATTCGCGCGCGGCACACGTCAACCAGTTCATCCGTTTACGCCAAGAACAAGCCAAGGAACTTTCAGGGTCATATGCGATCCGGCTTTTAGACCCCCAGGGTGCGAATTCTTTGCAGTTAACAGATTCTATCCAGCGTCATATTGATTCGGTCTACTATGAGATCAAACGAGCATCCCGCAGTGATTACGAATATATTGATCAACCCTCAGGCATTAACAATATCAGCATTTGGGACATCCACGGCAACATCATCGCTGACACGAATCGCTCACTGATCGGGAAAAAAGTACCGTTTAAGTTTTTGCATATTTTATATGAAAAAGGCGCCTATTTTATGGGATTTGAAGAGGATCCTTATACCAGGGAAAAATTTCTGACGATCTTAGACGGCGTGCGCAACTGGAGTACGGAAGAATATTCTGGGGTCGTTCTCTTAAAAAGTCGCGCGGATGTCCTTAACGATATCACGGCAGCGCGGGAGGGCTTAGGTCAGAGCGCAGAGACATATATTGTCGATAAAGAGCGACGCATGATCACGGAATCGCGCTTTGTTAAGGATGCTATCTTGAATTTGGAGGTTCGGACAAAGGCCACAGATGCTTGTTTTAGCCCTGAGCATCAGCAAGGCCCTGTCGCGTATAAAAATTATCAGGGGCGCAGTGTTTTAGGCGTGCAAAAATATTTGCCAGACCAGCAATGGTGCGTTGTGACCGAGATCGATACTAAGGAGGCTTTTACTCCTGTTATTGTTTTTCGCAACCGTATCCTTTTTATCATGGGATTCTTGATCATTGTGGTCTTGATCTTGGTACACTTGGCTGGCCGCGCGTTCATTCGGCCGATCCTCGCGCTTCGCGATGCGTCGCTGAATGTGGCAAGAGGTAAGTATGACGAGGCCATTGATGTGCAGGGCAAGGACGAACTAGCGGATCTGTCCCGTTCGTTCAACCAGATGGCTAAGGTCCTGGCCAGCACAACAACTCAGCTAAAAGAAAAGAACAAGATCCTTGAGGCGCAAAAAGAAGAGCTTAAGAAAAAAGATCAGCTAAAATCTGAATTTGTTTCCATGGTCTCTCATGAGCTGCGCACGCCGATGTCCATTATTAAGGGAAGCCTTTCGCAGCTTTTAGACGACAGCGCGCAGAACACCAAAGAGATCAAAGACCGCCTTATTAATATTTCTTTAGGAAGTATCAAGCGGTTGACAGACCTTATCAATAATCTGCTGGATCTTTCCAAGATCGAAGCAGGGAAGATCGAGCTTCATAAAGCTTATATGGATATCACAGGGCTTATGCGTGAGGTCTGCCGTACTTTTGAGTTGCAGGCAAAAGACCATCATATTGAGATGCGCTGTCGTTTTTCAGCTGAGCCTATCATGATCGATGTGGATAAAGATAAGATGATCCAGATTCTTATTAACCTCATCGGCAATTCTTTGAAATTCGTTGAAAAAGGTTTTATTGAGGTTTCCGCTGAGGACCAGGGTGATCACGTGCAGTGCATGGTCGAAGACTCGGGGCCGGGGATCTCCAAAGAAGATCTCGTGAAAGTTTTTAGTAAATTCCAGCAGTTCAATCATCCTCTCGCGCGTGATCCCGGGACAAAGGGAACGGGTCTGGGGCTTTCCATCTCTAAAGGCCTTGTTGAGCTTCATGGAGGAAAGATCTGGATCGAAAGTGAAGTAGGCGTGGGAACAAAGTTTATTTTTACTCTGCCTAAGATAGCCAGGCCTACCGTTTAATATTGACCATGTAAAGGAGAACGGCGATGCCCTTTCTTGACCTTGCAAAAAAACGTCAAAGCTGCCGGAAATATTTGCCGACACCTGTGCCTCAAGAAGCGCTTGAGCGCTGCCTCGAGGCAGCGCGTTTAGCCCCTTCTGCATGTAATTCGCAGGCCTGGCGGTTTATTGTCGTGACTGAGCCGTCTTTGCGTGCGAGATTAGCCGAAAAAGCGTTTGGCGGTGTGTATGCCATGAACGGTTTTGTGAAAGAAGCGCCTGTTTTAGTCGTCGTTGTGACCGAGAGATCCAAATATGTCGCGCAAGTTGCCGGAGCGACACGAGGTACACAGTATAATCTGATCGACATTGGGATCGTGTGCGAGCATTTTGTTCTGCAGGCCACGGAAGAAGGCTTGGGCACTTGTTGGATCGGCTGGTTCGATCAGAAGGGTGTCCGTGAGGTTTTAGGTCTTTCCAAAAATGATTCTTTGGATATTATGATTAGTGTCGGGTATCCGGCTGATGATCCACGAGAAAAAGTGCGTAAGACAACAGGGGAGATGAGTGAGATAAGATGAAATTAAAATTCGAAATCCCAATATCGAAACTCTAAACAAGTCCAAATGTTCGAAATGCTTTGTCGCTGAAATTCTGAGAATTTAAGCTTGTTTAGGATTTAGAGCTTATAATTTCGAATTTGTTTTTATGCCTACCTTCCAAATTATCCACAACATCCCCGTCTGGGGTGAGCCGATCGACGGCGCGCTTAGTCAAGCTGTGAACTGTGCGAAGACGGCTGATTATTGCGCCTTGATGGCAGACCATCATCCCGGCTATGCCGTGCCGATCGGCGGGGTTCTATGATGTTGCCTGTGGAAACAGATCCGCTTTGCGATTGACAAGGACAGGATGAAGACTGTAGACTGCTGCTGAGAGGGATGAAGGCACCATGAACGTTTATCTTTTTATCAGAGGAGGCTTGCATGGGGTTCAATAGCCAGAGCGCGTTAACTATTTTTGAGCGATCGATCATCCGCGTGCTGATTCTACTGATGATGGTGACGATTTTGTTTGGAACCATTGAGCTTGGGTATGTCATCATCAAGACACTCTTGGCGCCCCCTATGTTTTTATTTAGTTTGGAGAGCCTGTTGGATATTTTTGGGTTTTTCTTCATGATTTTGATCGGGATTGAAGTTTTGGAAACGATCAAGGCGTATATCAAGAAAGACCATATCCACGTGGAGATCGTTTTTTTGGTCGCGATGATCGCTATTGCGCGCAAGGTCATTATTTTGCAGATGGACAAAATAGATCCAGTAGGGTTGATCGGGATCGCAACCATCATTTTATCTTTGACCGGAAGTTACTACATTATTAAGAAGACGTATCATAAGCGAAATGAAGAATAAATTTAAGGATATTGAATTAGAATATTTTAGAAGTCTTTAACTTATTGATATGTATAAGTTTACAAATCATATAAAAATCCTTAGAGAGAAACTTTTTCTTGCAAGAAAAGACGAGCGGGGGTAAAATAAACCCACTTATATAAGCATGGAGGAGTTCGTATGAGAGTTTGGCTCCTATAGAATGTATTTTTTAAGGGCAGTTCCGTTTTATCGGGACTGCCCTTTTCCTTTTTTAAATATCTTCAGGTTTCATATATAAAAATGACTTCTTAGTTTTTGCGCGAATCCAGCAATCCTCGTTTCAAGGAGGTAACGCGTATGAATGTCAATGTCAAAGAACCCGCAGGGCATCCAGGGGGCAGTCCTTAAAGATTTTAAGGACTGCCCCTTTAAAATTTTAACCATTTTAGATCGGAGGAGCTCAATGAAAAGATCTGTTAATGTGCACAAAGGAGAAGCAACAGCGGGATGTGGTGAGATCATCTTGAAGTCAGATATTCGCGATACTTCATGCTTTTGTATCATCGCGCGTGATGCGGCACATAAAATAGGGGCTTTGGCTCACGCTCTTTTTATTCACGGGGGAGCTAAGGAGAAGAAAGACCCTTTGCTGAGCAAAGAAGCCAGGCAAGCCATTGACAAGATGCTATCCAATATGACGTTGTTAGGCGCTCAGCCGAAAGATATCGAGGTCGAAATGATCGCCAGCGAAAATGTCCGACACGATGATCCTGATCAAGATTTCGAAGAAGAGGTGCGGTGTATTTGCGATGTGCTAAAGGAACGCCATATCAAATGTCGCGACCACATCGTCCAAGATATAGGAACGCATCACGCGGCTTTGGACGTTGAAACAGGTAAGATTTTTTTAGAAGACTAAAAAGTCTTTTCTTGAGGAAAGGATTATCTTATGGAAGCTAAATTGAAACGTGATATAGCCCTTTTGGGCCATGCGCATGTCGGTAAGACATCTTTAGCGGAAAGCCTTCTTTTTTTTGCTGGAGAAATATCCCGTAAGGGTGACGTCCAGAAAGGGAATTCAACCAGTGATTTTAACGAGGATGAAATTAGTCGTCAAATTTCGATCAATACCAGTCTTTTAACCGCTCGTTTTCGTGACCATCAAATCCAGATCCTGGACACCCCAGGTTATTCTGATTTTATCGGGGAAACGATATCCGCACTTAGGGCTGTCGATTCAGCGATCTTGGTTGTGGACGCTGTTAATGGCGTTGAGACTGGAACGGTTGATATTTGGGAAAAACTGGAAGATATGAACATGCCTAGGCTTATTTTTATCAATAAAGCGGATAAAGCTGAGGCAGATGTCGATCAGGTGATCAAAAACCTTCAAGAAGATCTTTCATCAAAAGCGCGTGTTATCAATTTTGCTGATGCGTCTTTCATTGAGGCTGTGGCAGAAACTGATGACAAGCTGATCGAAAAATATTTAGAGCAGGGAAGCCTATCGGCAGATGAAGTTGTTTGCGCCTTGCATAAGGCTGTTTTGTATGGACAGATTTTTCCGATCTTAAGCGGAAGCGCTTTATTGGATAAGGGTATTAAAGAGCTGATGGAGGCTGTCCTGGCCTATCTACCCTCACCGATTGAACATCCGGTGCTGGAAGCCCACATCCCTCATTCTCAAGAGATCAAGCGTATTTTGCCTTCTGAGCAGGCTCCTTTGTCCGGATTTGTTTTTAAATCGATGTTCGATCCGCACTTGGGGCATTTGTCCTTGGTCCGCATTCTTAGCGGAACACTTAAGCCTAACACGGCCTTTCTTAATGCTAATCAAGGGGCTAAAGAAACTGTCAGTTCTATCACGATGCTCAAAGGAAAAGAACAGATCGCTGTTTCGCAGGCCAGTTGCGGGGATATTGTCGCTTTGCCAAAATTAAAGAATACGCATGCGTGCGATACACTATGCGAGGATAAGGAACCTGTTGTTTTTGATCCGATCACTTTTCCAGAACCTTCCATTTCTGCTTCTGTCAAGCCTAAGACGCGTGCGGATGAAGAAAAAATATCTACAAGCCTGCATAGGCTTTGTGAGGAGGATCATACGTTTCGCGTGCATCGGGATAACGACACCAAAGAGCTTATTGTTTCTGGGGTTGGAGATCTGCATCTTAAGGTTATCTTAGAACGCATGAAAAGCCGTTATCATGTGGATGTGGATCTGGGGACACCAAAAGTTTCCTATCGAGAGGCTATTACAAAAGTAGCGCGGGCACGTTATCGTTATAAAAAACAGTCGGGTGGACGAGGGCAGTATGGCGATGTGGAGCTTGAGCTTGCTCCTTTGCCGCGCGAAGGGCAAGAGTTTGAGTTTGTGGACAAGATCTTTGGTGGAGCGATCCCCAAAAGTTATGTCCCTTCAGTAGAAAAGGGCGTGCGACAGGCTTTTCATGACGGTATCTTGGCTGGATACCCGATGATGAATGTTCGTGTTACCGTTCTCGATGGATCCTATCATGATGTTGACTCTTCAGACATGGCATTTCAGATCGCTGCGGCTATGGCGTTTAAGGAAGCAGCCAAGGTGGCCGCAGCGGTTATTTTAGAGCCGATCATGGAGACGAATATTGTCATTCCTGATGAGTTCGTAGGCCAGGTGACCAAAGATATCAGCTCTCGCCGTGGAAAGATTATGGGCTCAGAAGCTAAAGGAAAAAGTCAGACCATCAAAGCGCTGATGCCTTTGACGGAAATGTTTCGATATTCCACGGATCTTCGCTCAGTGACGGCGGGCCGTGGGCACTACACGATGCAATTCTCGCATTATGAACGAGCATCGGAAAAGGTAACGGCGCAGGTCATTGCTGAGCGCCAACATATTAGAAAAGAATTATAAGACAAGTCTTGTAAGAACAGATCAGGGCAAGTCGGTTTTTATGACTTGCCCTGAATTTTTTCGTGCAATATTTTCTTGTTCCGTTGTTGACAAAAGAGTAAAATACATCCCATGCCAGCGGTTCAAGAGTTTCGTAAGATCCTTCATAAGATTCAGTTCCTTCACGTGGCGACTGCTTCACGCGAGGGGCAGCCAAATGCTGTTGCCAAGCTTATTTTAACGGTTGATGATGATGCTGTTTATTTGGTTGACTGCACCATCGGCAAGACCTGGGAGAACTTAAAGCAAAATCCAAAAGTGTCTTTATCTTTTGTGGATGAAGAGTCCTTGAAGGGCTATCAGATTAACGGGAATGCAGTGATCCTGGAGGGAGAGAAGATAACGCCTGAGCTGAGAAAGCTCCTGGAGGAGAAAGAAGTAGCTCTTACTGTCAAGCGGATCATAAATGGTATTCACGATAAGAAAAAACATGAAGATTTTGAAATGGGCATGTCCGATAAGTTCGTCGTTTTTAAGATAGACCTTTTAGAAGTTGTTGAGGTTGGTTATAAGGGGAATTTGCAGAGGCAAGCATTAAGAAAGAAATAATGATCTTATGGAAAGGAGCTTATGATGAAGAGGATCGTGTGTATGATGATGCTTCTTGCTCTAACGGGGTGTATGTTCATTGTGCGCGAAGAGCAGAGCGTTAAAAGCGTTGGCATCAGCACGCAAGATGCTCAAGAGCGTATCCAAGCTCTTGACGCGACAGAGGAGAGCAAAAAGGCGGGCGTTTGGCCATTTTTAGAGAAGAACAAAAAATAAAGGGATCAGAGATGATCAACCTACGCCGTCAAGCGACAGGTTTGCTTTTGTTCCTTACATTTTTCTTCATCCCTGTTTTTTCTTTGACCGTTTTCGCGCAGCAAGATCAAGCTTCTGTGGCTCAGGGTGGAGATGTTCCTGAGGGCATGGAGGTTATTCAGGTAACCGGCGGATATCGTTTGATCGTCCCCCAAGGGGCCAAGACACGACGGGTAGGTGCGCAGATCATCGTTGAAGGGGACAAGGAGTATTATTCGCGCCGATTTCATGAATTGTCACAGGAGATCATTGATCTAAGGGCGCAGATCGAAGAGCTTAAGCGTCAGGTCGACGATCTTAAGAAGAGCGTTCAAGAGATGAAGGCAAAAGAAGCCAAGACCCTCTAAGGAAAATGCGGCGTGCTCAGAAATCCATTGCTTTAAAAGCAGAAACATTTATAATGAAGCCTCTCTCATTAATGTTAAAGAAAATGGTCGCTGATATGAAAAGAAGTCATCTGGTTTTGACCGCTGTTTTACTGTTCCTTAGCTTGGGTATCTTTAGCCCAGTGCGTGTTTTTGCGTCTCTGGAAGATGTTAAAACCGCGGTTTTGCAAGAAGATTTTTCAACGGTTATGGCTTTATGTGAGAAGGCTTTAAAGTGCGATACCGGCAACGAAGAAGAAAGTTTTTTGTATTATTTAGCCTTAAGTCAGCTATATCTTGGCGACAATGACAAGGCTCGCGGCAATTTTCAGAAGATCGTCGATGGAACCAAGGATATGGATCTCTACGACCAGGCTTCAGTCGGCGTTATTAGCTCTTACGATATCGCTGGTGATTATCGCGAAGCTCTAAAGCGGTCCCATCAACTGCTGACACAAAGACCTGACTCTAATTATTTGAGCTTGGTGTATTTGAAGATCGCGCGCGCCAATCTCAAGCTGCGCAATTGGGAGCCTGCGCGGCGTTATTTGAGAAAGATTATGGTTGATTTTCCGGATAGCTTGGAGGCGTATACAGCAAAGCAGCTCTTGGAAGAGAGACAATTCTTTACGGTCCAGGTTGGTGCTTTTTTAAGTCAGGAGCGGGCTCAAGAGCTCATGGAAGACCTTAAAAGACGTGGGCATTATGGATATATGGTGCAAACAGAAGATAAAAAGGGAAACAAGTTTTACCGTGTGCGTGTTGGTGAGCTCGCCTCGTTGGACGCGGCCAAGAAGTTAAAAGAAAAATTATCAACGCTTGGCTATCCTACCCTGATCTATCCTTAAATTGCGCATGCGTAAAAAGCTTATTTTCATTGTTGGCCCCACCGCCTCAGGCAAGACGGATGTCGCTCTATACTTGGCCAAAAGGTTAAACGCGGAGATTGTTTCCTGCGACGCGATGCAGGTCTACAAAGAGATCTCGATCTTAACGGCTAAGCCCTCAGTGCAAGATTTAAGATCGGTCAAACATCATTTGATCAACACGATTTCTGTGAGCGAGGATTTTGATGTTTCAATCTTTCGCTCAAAAGTTCTCGCAGCCATTAGGGCAATTGAACGAAAAAAAAAGATCCCCTTGATCGTTGGAGGAAGTGGTTTGTATATGGCGATTCTGCTTGACGGCATCTTTAAAGAAAAGCATAGCAGTTGCAGTGCCATCGTACGTCAGCGTATTGAGCAGGAGATTGAAGAGTTTGGGCTCGAGGCCGTTTATGCGCGATTACAGCGTGTGGATCCCGCATCTGCCGTTAAGATCCATATTCATGATACAAGAAGAATCATTCGCGCTTTGGAGGTTTATGAAACTCAGGGAAAGCCGATAAGTATCCTTCAGCAAAAGCGCAAAGGCCTATGGAGCACCCACGATGTGGCTGCTTTTGTGATCTCGTTCGATCGTGATGTTTTGTATGCCCGCATTAACGCAAGGGTCGAGCAGATGTTCGCTGCTGGCGTTGTCGATGAGGTTCAAGGGGCGCGCAAGAAATCCATGAGTCAGACCGCTTCGGGTATCATTGGCCTTAAAGAGATTGGACAGTTGTTAGAAGGAAAAATAACGCAAACACAGGCGAAAGAGACCATTCAGCGGAATACCCGACGTTATGCGAAGCGACAGCTCACCTGGTTTCGCAAGGATCCTCGCTTGACATGGGTCAAGGCTGGGGCCAGGGAGGATGCTGGCCAGATAACTGATAAAATATTAGATATATTAGGACAAGCGAGGAGAGATGGCTGAACGTGCATTATTGGTGATCGTTACTTTCCGCAAGGGTCATGATTGGCCGATTAAGGATATTGCGGATGAATTAAACAGCCTTGTTGTTTCTTGCGGCGCTGAAGTTATGGATATCGTTTTATGTAAGAATATTGATCCAAACCCGAGCTCTTTGATCGGTGAGGGTAAGGTCAAAGAGATCGCAGAAGTTTGTCTTAGCAAAGATATTGATGTTGTGATCTTTAGTGAGGATCTTAAAGGGAATCAACAGCGTAATCTAGAAGAAGTTTTTGGGGTAAAGACCATTGACCGCACAGAATTGATCCTTGACATTTTTGCCCGCAGGGCTGTTTCGCAAGAAGGAAAAATGCAGGTCGAATTAGCGCAGCTGGAATATCTTTTGCCGCGGCTCACGGGCAAAGGTGTCGAAATGTCCAGGCCTGGAGGCGGGATAGGAACGCTGGGCCCCGGCGAAACAAAGCTGGAAGTTGATCGTCGACGGATCAACCAGCGTATTTCAAAGCTCAAGCATGAGCTTAGCGAGGTCGCGAAGTCCAGAAAATTAAAACGTAAAAAACGCCAAGACAGCAAGACCCCGGCCATTTCTTTGGTTGGCTATACTAACGCGGGGAAGTCGACTCTGCTCAATCTTTTGACGGATGCCCATCAAGAGACCAAGGACGGTCTTTTTACAACCCTGGACCCTTTGTCGCGTCAGTATATCCTTCCTAACCAGCAAAAGATTATTTTCTCCGACACCGTTGGATTTATGCACCACCTTCCGCACAAGCTGATCGAAGCGTTCAAAGCAACTTTAGAAGAGGTGTCGGAAGCGGATCTGTTGCTGCATGTTGTTGATGTGAGCCATTCAAAATTCCGTGATTATCATGAGTCTGTTCTGGAGGTTCTCAAGGAGCTTGGCGCGGATAAAAAACCTGTTGTCACGGTTTTCAATAAGATCGACAAAGTGGCTGATCATCATGAACTGGAGAATCTCACGGATAGCTTTGAGCATGCGGTTTTTATTTCTGCGAAGACCGGCGACAATTTAGGAACACTCATTTTGCGTATCCAAGACCTCATAGGCGAATCATTGGTAGAGATTTCCGCTGATCTTCCTTTAAATCGGATGGACCTTGTCAATCTCATTCATAAGCACGGTCATATGCGCAGCATTGAATATCTTTCTGACCGGATCCATGTTTGCGCCACGGTTCCCCCAAGGATCGCGGATAAATTGCAGTAAATTTCTTATTAAAGATTATGTAAGTCCTTATCACGCATTGTGTTAAGTATATCCAAGAAAACGCTTACCTGGCCCTTGCTAAAAAAGTTGAAATCCACAGATAATAGGGTATACTTTCAGTGTAATCCACGCCACGGAAAAAGAGTTATCTTTTTGGATATTCGAAATTTCTATCTTTGCGCACGAAGAACATAACAAGTTTTTACATACTTTAAAAAGAGAGGCAAAAAATGAGAAAGAATTTTTGCAAGAAACTTCTAACATGTTTATTCGCGGCGATGCTTATATTGGGCTTTGCCCATGCGGCGTCAGCTGCCAACATTCTTGCAAATCCCGGGTTTGAGAACGGGATCAATGCTTGGAATGTCGCTGGAACAGGCTGGCAGGCTCAAAGCACTGTTGTTCATAGCGGATCTTCTGCTGCGGAAAATACGATCCCAAGTCTCGCGAGCACGGGACACTACGGCTCTCTTTCTCAGACGTTCTCCGCAGTTCCTGGAACAACATATTATGCGACTCTCTATGCACAAACCATTATTGCCCCTCTTTCAACGGCAAACGCAGGCTTGCAGATCGCATTCCTTAATTCTAATGGAACCGTTATTGATTATTATCAGGATAGTATCGGGGGAACAACAGGCTGGCGTCAGCTGTATGTTGCCAAGCCAGCTCCTGCCGGAACTGTTGAGGTAAGATTTCAGGCTTATGTCTTCGCTATGCAGGGAGACACCTTGGCTGTTGGTGGAAAAGCATACTTTGATGACGCTGTCTTGGATACAAACTATATTGCTCCACCCGCACATCCTTTCGGTCTTTATAATCCTAATTTTGATAACGGTCTTCATGACTGGTGGCAAAATGGCCCAAACTGGACTATTGAAACAGCGCAACCGTATTCAGCCCCTTATTCAGCAAAGAATACGATCGGAACGATCCCTGGATATGATTATATGGCAGATCTTGCTCAAGATGAGCCTGTTGTAGCGGGACAAACTGTTTATGCTACATTAAGAGTGAAGACAGCTATTAACCCTTCTTCAAGCGCTCAGGCCGGCGTGATCGTCGATTTTCTAAATGCTAATCATCAACCTATTGCAGGAACAGAAGTCCAAAACACCGTTGGCGGGAACACGCCATGGTCTTTGATGTATGTGACTGCGGTGGCGCCTGCAGGCGCTGCGTACGCGCGATTCCGTGCGTTCGTTTTTGCCAGCCAGACTGATCCTTTGGCTGTAGGTGGTGTCGCGTATTTTGATGATGGTGTTTTTTCAACAACATATATCGCGCCTCCTAATAATAGTCAGCTTGTTAACCCCGGGTTTGAGAACGGGTTGAATGGTTGGAGCTTAACAGAGCCGTATGTTGTTAATGGGACTCCAGCAACATGGAGCTTGGAAACAGCCGCGCCTTTTGCTGGAACCTATTCAGCAAAGAACACGATCAATATTAATAATCTTCATGCTAACGCGACCAGCTATTATACGACATCTAGCCAAACATTAAGCGCGACTCCTGGAACAACGTATTACGCGACCCTTCATGCGAAGACAGCGATTAGCCCAGCATCTCAGGCACAAGCTGGATTGTTGGTGGAATTTTTAGGATCGGGAGGAGTTGTTTTGTCAAGCGCCCAAGATACGATTGGCGGTAGCGCAGGATGGGAACAGCTTTATGTTGCAGCATCAGCTCCTACAGGGACAATCCAGATCCGATATAGCTGCATGGTTTCGGCTGCTAAGACCGATACAGCAGCGCATAATGGCGTAGCCTATTTTGACGAGGCTATTCTTAGCACAACTTATATCGCGCCTCCGGGTGGCAGTCAGCTTGTTAACCCTGGATTTGAGAACGGGTTGAATGGCTGGAGCGTGACAGAACCTTATCTTGTTAGTGGAACTCCGGCGACATGGAGTTTGGAGACAGCCGCGCCTTTTGCTGGAACTTATTCAGCAAAGAACACGATCAATATCAATAATCTTCATGCTAACGCGACCAGCTATTACGCGACCGTCAGTCAGATATTTAACACAACGCCTGGAACAACATATTACGCAACAGCCCAGACCAAGACCTCTATTAATTCTTCTTCTCAAGCTCAGGCGGGGATCTTGATCGAATTTCTAGATGCCTCTAATAATGTTATTTCTGGATCGGGCGCTCAGGATACGATCGGCGGGACTACAAACTGGGATCTGCTTTATGCCAGCGCTGTTGCGCCAGCAAATGCTGTCAAAGTTCGTTATGCCAATATGGTTTCTGCGGCAAAGACAGATTTTGCTGCTCATGGAGGTCAAGTTTATTTTGACGCAAATGTTTTTGGCACGACTTATATTGCGCCTCCTAACAACAGTCAACTTGTCAACCCCGGGTTTGAGAACGGGTTGAATGGCTGGAGCGTGACAGAACCTTATCTTGTTAGTGGAACTCCGGCGACATGGGGTCTGGAATCGGCATCACCTTTCGTTGGTTTTTACTCAGCAAAGAATACGATTAACATCAATGATCTTGATCCTCTCGCTACGGATTATTACGCAACCGTAAGCCAAACACTTGTTACAACGCCAGGGACAACGTTTTACGCGACAGCGAATGCCAAGACAGCGATCAGTCCAACATCCCAGGCTCAAGCAGGGATCTTGATCGAGTTTCTTGATGTGAATAGTAATGTGCTTTCTTCTTTTCAGGATACGATCGGCGGGACAACAAATTGGCAACAGCTTTATATTGCCGCGACTGCGCCGACAGGGACGATACAGATTCGCTATAGCTGTATGATATCCGCTCTTAAGACAGATGTTGCGGCCCATAATGGCGTTGCTTATTTTGATGAAAATATCCTGAGCACCAATTATATCGCGCCTCCAGGAGGAAGCCAGCTTGTCAATCCCGGATTTGAAAATGGTCTGAATGGCTGGGATGTTGGCGAGCCATATTTGACGAGTGGAACCCCGACAACATGGGGGCTTGAGTCAACATCGCCATTTGCGGGAAGCTATTCCGCTAAGAACGTTATCAACATTACCAATCTTGATCCTGCGGCCCCATCGTATTATGCGACCTCAAGCCAGACCTTGAGCGTTAACCCGGGGACAACTTATTATGCCACGCTTTATGCGAAGACTACGATCAATCCGTCGTCTCAAGCCCAGGCAGGGCTCTTGATCGAATTTTTGGATTCTGCAGGTACTGTTATTGCGGGCTCCAGCGGTCAAGACACGATCGGTGGTACCCAAAATTGGGAACAGCTTTATGTGGCTGTTACAGCTCCATCAGCAGCCGTGCAGATCCGCTATAGCTGTATGGTGTTTGCCACTAAAACAGATACAGCAGCCCATAACGGTATCGCATATTTTGATGAAGCTATTTTGACCACGACCTATATCGCGCCTCCAGGCACAACGCAACTTGTGAATCCTGGATTCGAGAACGGCTTAAACGGCTGGGATATCTTAGAGCCGTTTTTGACAAGCGGATCCCCAGCGACGTGGGGTCTGGAATCAGCAGCTCCCTATGCGGGTGTTTTTTCAGCCAAGAATACGATCGATATTACAAATCTTGATCCGGTTGCCACCGAATATTATGCTACGGCCAGCCAGACCTTTAACACAACCCCTGGAACAGTGTTCTATGCAACATTGCAGGCTACGACAGCGATCAATCCTATAGCGTCAACTAAAGCTGGATTGTTGATTGAGTTCTTGGATGTGAATAACGCATTATTACCTAACGGGGCATTCAAGGATGTCATCGGCGGAAATACTCCCTGGCGTTATCTTTATGTGGCAGCTACGGCACCCACAGGAACTG
>CAZAOD010000007.1:0-29925 GCA_964486675.1 uncultured Planctomycetales bacterium
TCCTTCTAAGCTAAATAAAAGAAGGAAAAATTGGTGTCGAGGCCTCTCGCCAGCTTAAAAATTTGAAGGTTTTCCGAGCTGTGTGTCGGGGGTCATCGTCTTTTCCGATAAATTAATTTAAAGAAGACGATGCGCCAATTTCCTTCTAAGCTAAATAAAAGAAGGAAAAATTGGTGTCGAGGCCTCTCGCCAGCTCCGTTTAATCGACACAAAGGGCAGATACTCAAGCGGTCAACGAGGACAGACTGTAAATCTGTTGCGCATCGCGCTACGGAGGTTCGAATCCTTCTCTGCCCACCATCTATAATGATACGACGCGAGAGTAGTTCAGTGGTAGAACTCCAGCCTTCCAAGCTGGTAGCGAGGGTTCGATTCCCTTCTCTCGCTCCATAACATGACAAAATTATTTTCATGAAAATTACACTTCTAATCCCAACTCTCAATGAAATCGATGGCATGAAGACCATCATGCCGCGCATCAAAAAAGAATGGTATGATCAAATCCTCATTGTCGATGGCCAATCAACGGATGGAACCGCTGACTACGCTAGAAGCCAAGGTTATGAAGTGCTCATCCAGCAAAAGAAAGGCATTCGCCACGCGTACATAGAAGCCTTTCCGCATATCAAAGGCGATGTTGTCCTTACTTTCAGCCCTGACGGGAATAGCATTCCAGAGCTTATCCCGGAGTGCATCAACAAGCTCAAGGAAGGCTTTGACATGGTCATTGTTTCCCGCTACCTGCAAGGAGCGAAAAGCTACGATGATGACGCCATAACCGCGTTTGGCAACAAACTGTTCACGGCTTTCATCAATTTCTTTCATAATGCACATTATACGGACGCCATGGTCATTTTTAGAGCTTATAAGACACAGCTTTTTTACGATCTAGACCTTCACAAAGACAAAAGCTACTCATTTGAAGAACAACTCTTCCGCACGCGCATCGGAATAGAGCCTCTTCTTTCAATTCGGGCCGCAAAAAGAAATCTAAAGATCAGCGAGATCCCAGGCGATGAGCCAAAGCGTGAAGGCGGGGAGCGTAAGCTTCAAGTTCTGCGCTGGGGTGCGGCTTACATGTTCGAGGTCTTCCGCGAGATCTTTATCTGGCGGTAACGAACTTTCTTGGCATCCTGTACCTTATCTAAAAGGTTCCAACTTTTTCCTTGAAAGGTCAAAGTCATCGAATATAATAATATAAATATTAATAGCTATGAGAACATCATTTAAAAATATATCCGTTATCGGTGACGGGGGATGGGGAACGACTCTCGCCATCCATCTCGCTAAAAAAGGCTTGTCTGTAACGCTGTGGAGCGCTTTCGCCCCCTATGCTCAGCAGATGCAAAGAACGCGCCAGAATCCAAAATTTCTTGCTGGCATTCCTATCCATCGATCAATAACCATCACGCAAACACTGCAAGAAGCGATCAGTGATTGCGACCTGATCGTTTTTGCCACGCCTTCACAATATGCCCGTCGCGTACTCTTGGAGATCAAAAAGTGCGATTACGCTCAAAAACCTTTTTTAAGTGTTGTCAAAGGGATTGATAGCAAAAAACTTACCCGCATGTCGCAGCTCATCCATGAAATTCTTGGAGCTGTTCCCTTAGCAGTCCTCTCCGGTCCAACGATCGCGATCGAGGTCGCGAAAGGGTCCCCTTCGACGGCTGTTATTGCTTCACGTAACGCGGATCTGGCAAAAAAACTTCAACGAACTTTTCACTCACCAACCTTTCGTATCTACACAAACTCTGATATGATAGGAGTAGAGCTTGGTGGAAGTATAAAGAACATTATCGCCATCGCCTGTGGTGTATGCGATGGCCTTGGGTTCGGGGCTAACACGAAAGCCGCGATCCTTTCGCGAGGATTGGCTGAAATGGCACGCTTAGGAGAAGTATTGGGCGCGGCCAAACATACTTTTTTTGGATTAAGCGGCTTGGGAGACCTCGCGACCACATGCTTTAGTCCTAATAGCCGCAACCGCCAAGTCGGCGAAAAGCTCGGCCAAGGAAAAAAAATAAAGAATATATTGGCGGATATGAAAAACGTCGCGGAGGGCGTGCCAACGGCCAAGGCCGTGTATCAACTAAGTCGTCGCTATCGAGTTGCCATGCCGATCACTGAAGAGGTATTTCGTGTTCTTTATAAAGGCAAGGATCCCCGAAGCGCCGTCACAGCCCTGATGTGTCGAAAGTTAAAGCCTGAATAAATTTTCGGAGCGTAGCGCAGCTTGGATTAGCGCACTTGAATGGGGTTCAAGTGGTCGTGAGTTCGAATCTCACCGCTCCGACCATTTTACAAAAAAAAGGAGTCGTTATGGCAGGTATCCCATCTGAACGTCGTCAACATCCACGGATCGAAAAACATTTTATTGTCACTTTCTACGAAGCCGGAAGAACGGATGCCGACCATAGCATCTCACAGTTAAAAAATATCAGCCGGGGAGGATTTTGTTTTTCAAGCAGTTTGGCCCTGACCCCGGGAACAAAGCTGCAGACCATGATCAAAACACCGTATCTCGGCCAATCGGTCAGCGTTCTGACAACGGTTGTCGATTGCAAAGAAAAGATCCATAATGTCATTTATGAAGTACGGGTCCGCATCGAAGAAAGCACTCCAGAAGCAGAAGATATATTAAAAAAGATAGAGCAAGCGTTCATCAAATCTCAGTCTCAATCCCAGACCTAAAGGATGTCCCATGAATAAAATCAATATTGGTTTAATCGGCTGCGGAACGGTCGGAGGCGGTGTTATTAAGATCTTAAAAAAGAACCGCGAACTTTATCAGAAAAAATTCAATGTCCAACTCTGTGTCAAAAGGATTTGCGATAAGAATCCTGCGATCGCTCAAAAACTCCACCTGGAAAAGAAAATGTTCACCACTCACGCTAACGATATCTTGCTTGATCCCAGCATCCAGATCGTCGTTGAGCTGATTGGCGGTTTGCATCCAGCCAAAGAATTCATTCTGGAAGCTTTAAAGCAAAAAAAACATGTTGTCACTGCCAATAAAGCTGTGATCGCCAAATACGGAACAGAATTATTCAAGTATGCTCTTCGCCAAAAACGTAATATTTATTTTGAAACAACGGTGGGTGCGGGTGTTCCGATCATCAACACGATCACTGAAGGTCTATCTTCCAATCGATTCACAGGTTTATACGGGATCATTAATGGGACGTCAAATTTCATCTTAAGCGAAATGTCTGAAACATTATGCACTTTTTCAGCTGCGCTTGCCAAAGCCCAAAAATGCGGCTACGCTGAAAGCAACCCAACGCTGGATATTAACGGCATGGACGCGGCGCACAAACTTGCCGTGCTTGTCCGTATCGCCCTTGGAAAAACAGTCGCCCTTGAGCAGATCCACGTCGAGGGGATCACTCAGATCTCGCACGATGATATTCGTTACGCCAAAGAACTCGGCCTCGTGATCAAGCTTTTGGCGATCGCGAAGAACGTCGATGGCGGTATTGAGCTTCGCGTTCATCCAACGCTCATTGATGAGGATCATCCTTTGGCATCTGTTGATGGGGTTTTCAACGCCGTATTCCTGCAAACTGATCCTCTGGGGGATATTTTGATCTACGGCCAGGGCGCAGGCCAAATGACAGCCGCCTCAGGAGTTGTCAGCGATCTGATCAACTGCGCGACAAAAGGGGACCGCATCGCTAAAATACGCACCTCCAGCATCGCTTTCGAGGACCGAACAGTAAAACTACGCAAGATCAGCCAGATCGAAACACAGTTCTATATCCGCTTTATGGCGATCGATCGACCTGGTGTTCTCTCTAAGATCACGGGCATTCTCGGCAAACATGGGATCAGCATCGACTCTGTGAACCAAAAAGTGCAAAAAAAACGTTTCGCCGTTCCTGTTGTCATGCTAACACACCGCGCGAAAGAAAATCAGCTTCGCCAAGCCCTAGAAAAAATAACGAATCTGTCTGTCGTCCGCAGTAAGCCTGTGGCCATCCGTATGGAGAACCTTTAATATGAAATGGGAAGGCTTGATCGCTCAGTATCGTGATTTCTTACCCGTTACCGACAAAACCCCAGTCATCACATTGAGGGAGGGGAATACGCCGTTCATTCATGCTCCTTTTCTAAGCCAAAAGATCGGTCTTGATGTTTACTTGAAGCATGAAGGCGCAAACCCCACAGGATCCTTCAAGGATAGGGGAATGACGATGGCCATTTCAAAAGCGGCAGAAAAGAAAGCCGTCGCGGTCATGTGCGCATCAACAGGGAACACATCCGCATCAGCTGCCGCTTACGCGGCGCGCGCTAAAATGAAGTGTATTGTATTGATCCCAGATGGAAACATCGCCTTAGGCAAGCTTGCTCAAGCGATGATCCATAGCGCGCATGTGATCGCTATTCGAGGGAATTTTGATGAGGCGCTCACGCTAGTCAAGGACATTACTTCAAAATATCCGATCGAACTTGTGAATTCCTTAAATCCCTTTCGCATTGAAGGACAAAAAACAGCTGCTTTCGAGATCTGCGATTTTCTACAGCACGCGCCGACATTTCACGCGATCCCCGTTGGCAACGCTGGCAACATTACGGCCTACTGGAAAGGATACAAGGAATATCATCAGATCAAAAAAACTGGTTTGCCGCGTATGCTTGGGTTTCAAGCAGCAAAATCAGCTCCGATCGTTGACGGCCACATCATCGACAAGCCTGAAACGATCGCGACAGCGATCCGGATCGGCAACCCTGCCAGCTGGAAATCAGCAGAAGCGGCCCGCGATGAATCTCAGGGACTAATTGACAAAGTCACGGATGAAGAGATCTTAGACGCCTACAAATTGTTAGCGCAAAAAGAAGGTGTTTTTGTAGAGCCGGCTTCCGCAGCTTCTGTGGCCGGTATTCTCAAGCTTCATAGCGCGAATTTCTTTAATGGCCAAAAAGGAAACATTGTCTGCACGCTCACAGGGCACGGCTTAAAGGATCCAAATCTTGTCATCAAGAATATCGCGCAACCTGTTGTTGTGGAGCCAACCCTTCAAAGCATACTAAAAGAAATTGGAATCTGATCAACCCTTCGCTAATAAAAAAATCCTTATTACCTGCGGTCCAGTCTGGACGCGCATCGATCCCGTTCGCGTTATTAGCAACACCTCTTCCGGTGAGTTAGGGCACACCCTTTGCGCTCTTCTGTCAAAACAAGGTGCAAAGATAACGATGCTACAAGGACCTGTCACGCATTCTTTTCACGATCCCAAAGTTCGCGTACGCCCCTTTACTGATTTTCAACAACTTTCAGCTTTGTTGACCCAACAACTAACCCGAAAGCGCTACGACATCGTGATCCACGCGGCAGCTGTCTGTGATTACCAGGTCAAAAAAGCCTACCGGACAAAGATCTCCTCTGGTCGTTCTTGTCTTCGCCTTGACCTTGTTCCGACCCCTAAGCTGATCAACCGCATAAAAAAAATAGATCCGAACGTTTTTTTGGTTGGATTTAAATTGCAAACACACGGCACCAAGGCCTCCTTGATCAAAAAAGCTCAACAGCTTATAGCGCAGGCGGATTGCGATCTGGTTCTCGCCAACAAACTGATGGATCAAAAATACTGCGGCTATCTTTTAGATAAACAAACTGGTCTCAGCCGACCAGTTGGTTCTCGATCCAAGATCGCGCAACAACTCATCAACCTTTTAAAGAAAAAAATATGAAATATATTGTCATTGTCCCGGATGGCGTTGCTGATTATCCCGTAGAAGAATTGAACGGCCAGACGCCCTTGGCATACGCCAAAACACCTCACATGGATTTCTTAGCCCAAAACGGCACTGTCGGACTTGTTCAGACCATTCCTGAAGGATTACCCGCGGGTTCGGATATTGGCAATCTATCTGCCTTAGGCTATGATCCTCAAAAAAGTTTTTCGGGCCGCGCGCCCTTAGAGGCCGCGAATTTAAATATCACACTTATGGATAATGAAGTCGTTTTCCGCTGTAACGTCGTGACCGTTACCAATGACATCATGAACGATTATAGCGCAGGACACATCAGCTCTCAGGAAGCCGAAAAGCTCATTGCAACATTGAATGAAAAACTGGGGACATCTTCAATCAGGTTCTATCCTGGAAAAAGCTATCGTCATCTACTCACCCTCAAAACACCATTAGCCGCAACACTAGCTCAACTGCGCTGCACGCCTCCTCATGATATTCTCAACCAGGATATTAAATCGTTTTTACCTTCTGGGGATGGGTCTGAGCAGATCATCAAAATGATGCGCGACTCTCAGGAAGTCCTTAAGGACCATCCGGTGAACCTCGCACGCCAAACAAATAACCAGAATCCGGCGAACATGATCTGGCTTTGGGGTCAAGGACAGAAGCCACGCCTTCCGTCATTTCAGGAAAAATTTCAATTAAGCGGCTCCGTGATCTCTGCCGTTGATCTCGTGAATGGAATAGGGAAGCTGGCAGGTCTTCAGGTGATCAGCGTTCCTGGAGTGACAGGTTACTATGACACAAACTACCGCGGTAAGGCAGACTACGCGTTAAGGTCTTTAGCGCATCGCGATTTTGTTTTTATCCATATCGAAGCAACGGACGAAGCAAGCCATAACGGGGATCTTAAGATGAAGGTCGCGTGCACGGAACGCATCGATAATGAGGTTGTCGCGCCTATCCTAGATTATGCCAAAAAACATGATGATGTGCGCATCTTGATCCTGCCGGATCACCGCACGCCTGTTATCAAACGCACGCACACTAAGGAACCCGTATGCTTCGTGATGTTCGGGAAAAAGATTCCTAAAGCAAACTCTTCTTCGTTCTGCGAAAGCGAAGCGGAAAGATCAAAGGTCTTTTTTGCCAGCGGAGAAGAGCTCATGTCTTTCTTTATCAAAAAAAATCTTTAAATCAAATGAATGTTTTTTTCATTATAGTTGTTGTTTTCTGCCTATTTTATCTGGCGTACCGCATATACGGAAGAACTCTTGATACCCTCTGGGATGTTGACGAAAAACGCCCAACCCCTGCCTTGACGCAAACAGACACGGTAGACTATATACCAGCAAAGAACACGATAGTCCTTTTTGGTCATCACTTTTCCTCTATTGCCGGCGCAGGCCCGATCGTTGGACCGATCATGGCATGCCTGATCTGGGGCTGGGCACCCACATTAGCATGGGTTGTTGTCGGATCTATTTTCTTAGGCAGTATTCATGACTACGGAGCGCTAATGATCTCTATCCGTGAAAAAGGATCATCGGTAGGGGACATTGCCGCAACAGTGATATCTCGCAAGGCGAGATTGATCTTTTCTATCTTTCTATGGCTGACGTTGGTCTTGATAGTTGCGGTCTTTACCTATCTAGCGGCAGATACATTTTCCCAGGAAGCTCAGATCGTTATCCCTTCTTTTGGGCTCATCCCCGTGGCCGTCTGTGTGGGGATCGCTTTATATCGCTTCAAAGGTCCTCTCGTACCGGTCACGCTCTTGGGGCTCTGCGCCTTGGCAGGGCTTGTTTTTCTAGGGAATATCTTTCCGATCAGCATTGCGACAAATGATCGGAATATCTGGATCTTTCTTTTGCTTACCTATTCTTTCTTTGCGTCTGTTTTGCCTGTCAACTATCTATTGCAGCCACGGGATTATTTATCAAGTTTTTTATTATTCGCAGGAATTCTTTTGGGGCTTGTCGGGATCCTCTTGACGCAACCGGCAACACAAACTCCCGCGTTCATATCGACTGGCAGCGCGCAAGGATCTCTGTGGCCTATGATGTTCATTACGGTTGCCTGCGGCGCTATTTCTGGATTTCATTCGCTGATCTCATCGGGAACAACATCAAAGCAGATCATCAATGAGCGCGATGCAAAAAAGATCGGCTTCGGAGGGATGCTCACAGAAGGGTTTCTAGCAACGCTGGTGATCGTCGTCTTTGCCTCAAGCTTTTCGCTCCCGGAATTTTATCTGCATCGATCCGCTAACACCAACCCTATCACGCTCTTTGGACAAGGATTCGGCTATATAACCAGATCTTTCTTAGGTCACTGGGGACATTTCTTGGCACTCTTTATTCTTAACGCCTTCATATTGACAACGCTTGATTCTGCCACCCGCATTGCCCGCTACATCACAGAAGAGATCTCTTTTATTAAGAACAGGTTCTTCTCAACATTCATCGTCATTGTGTGCGCAGGCGCGCTGGCAATGGCCAAAGACACAGCACATCTTCCTTTGTGGAAGAAGATCTGGCCCCTTTTTGGGGCATCTAATCAGCTCGTCGCTGCGTTAGCTCTTATTGTGATCACATGCTGGATCTTGCAGAAACGGAAGGCCGGTCTTTTGTACGCGCTTTTGCCCGCGGCATTCATGCTGATCACGGCATTGACGGCCCTTGCGATCAAGGTGCCAAGCCAGTGGAGGAATCAAGAATTTTTACTTGTAATTATCTCTATAATTCTTATAATAGCAGCTCTACTGCTGCTCGTTGAGGTTTTGATGCTATTTAAACACAGGAGAAGGCATGACTAAAAAACTTATTGTTCAGAAATTTGGCGGATCATCGGTCGCCAATATCGACAGAATAAAGAACGTCGCAAGCCGCATCGCAGGCTACAAGCAACACAATCAAGACGTGGTGGTTGTTGTCTCAGCCCTCGGCGATACGACAGATGAACTTGAAGCTTTAGCATTTGCTATTGATCCAACGCCCCCCGATAGGGAAATGGATATGTTGATGGCGACAGGAGAGCAAGCGTCTTCAGCTCTACTTGCCATGGCAGTAAAAAAATTGGGATTCGATGCCGTATCCCTGACCGGTGCTCAAGTCGGCATTCGCACCGACAAGGTTCACACAAAGGCCAAAATTATCAAGATCGATGCCAAGCGCATCCGCAAGGCCCTTGCCAAAAACCAGATCGTCATTGTCGCTGGATTTCAAGGTGTCACCTCAGATGATGAGATCACGACCTTAGGCCGCGGCGGTTCCGATCTGACAGCGGTCGCTCTCGCGAAAGCTCTCAGCGCCGATGTTTGCGAGATCTACACCGACGTGGAGGGGATCTACACGACAGATCCGCGCATCGTAAAAGAAGCCCGTAAGATCTCTCACATCACGCACGAAGAAATGCTTGAAATGGCGGCCTTAGGCGCTCAGGTCATGCAAGCACGTTCGATCGAAGTCGCAAAAAAATATAATATTCCACTACATGTTCGATCAAGTTTTTCGAAGGAGGAAGGGACCATGATTGTTCAAAAAAATGAAAAAATGGAAAGCGTTGCCGTACGGGGTATCACATGCAACAAATCCGAAGCAAAAGTGACCATCCGTAATGTTCCTGATAAGCCAGGGATCGCCGCAAAGATCTTTACCGCGATCTCAAAAGCCGGAATCAATGTTGACACGATCGTCCAGAACGTCAGCTATACCAAACATACCGACATTTCGTTCACCGTCTCCAAAAAAGATCTAGAAAAAACGCTGAAGACCGTGAAAGGTCTTTCTAAGCAAATGAATTTTGGGGACGTGGTCGCTGACAAAGACATCGCCCGTGTTTCGATCATCGGTTCTGGCATGCGTTCGCATTGTGGTGTCGCTGCCAAGATGTTCCAGACCCTCGCGGACAGCAAGATCAATATCGAGATGATCACCACATCCGAGATCAATACTTCATGCATAATCGATCAGGCCTTGGCCGATAAAGCCGTTCAGATCTTGCATAAAAAATTCAACCTTGATCAGGTTGCCTAATGTCTTCTATTCTGATCTACGATACAACCTTACGTGACGGATCCCAAAGCGAGGGAGTTTCTTTCTCTGTTAACGATAAAGTGCGCATTGCTGAAAAACTTGACGAGCTTGGCGTGCACTATATCGAAGGAGGATGGCCCGGATCCAATCCAAAGGACAAAGAATTCTTCAAGATCATGCAGACAAAAAAGATGAAGAATTCTGTCGTCACCGCATTTGGGTCGACTCGACGCGCGAACATTCAAGCGTCTGATGATAATAATTTAAAAGAGCTGGTGGATTCAGGAGCGGCCGTTATCACGATCTTTGGCAAAAGTTCAGACCTGCATGTCAAAGACGTCCTAAAAACAACGCTCGAAGAAAATCTCGCAATGATCGAAAGCTCGATCACTTTTTTGAAAGAAAGCGGCAAGAAAGTTTTCTATGACGCGGAGCATTTTTTTGACGCGTACAAGCGTAACGCCGAATACGCGCTACAAACGCTCATCACCGCTCAAAATGCCAAAGCTGATTTTATTATCCTTTGCGACACCAATGGCGGCGCCTTACCAACAGAGGTGACAAGCATCCTTAAAGATGTCAAACTGCACATCAAAATACCTTTGGGCATTCATTGCCATAACGACCTCGATTTGGCGGTCGCCAACAGCTTAGCCGCTGTTGAAGCCGGCTGCACGCAAGTGCAGGGCACCTTTAACGGCTTAGGGGAGCGCTGCGGCAACGCGGATCTGACAACGATCATTGGCATCTTGCACACAAAAACACATTTTAAGGCGATCCCTGATTCAAAACTTAAGAATCTGACCGAGACCGCGTACTTCATCAGCGAGATCAGCAATGTCAAGCTGCCGGACAATCACGCGCTTGTGGGTCACTCCGCATTCGCGCATAAAGCGGGTGTGCATATTGATGCCATGCTCAAGAATCCTTTGGCGTACGAACATCTCGATCCAAAGGTAATCGGCAATCATCGTCGATTTCTGACATCGGAACTCGCCGGTAAAATGCCTATTATCATGAAAGCCCAAAAGCTCGATATCAAGATCGACAAGAAATCTGAAGAAGCAAAGAAACTCTTAGAGCTTTTACAGGAAAAAGAGCTTCAAGGCTATCAATTCGAAGCGGCAGATGCCTCGTTCGAGATCCTGCTAAAAAGACAGCTAAAAAAATACAAACCTTTCTTTGATCTTGAAAGCTTTAAGGTCACAACTGAAAAACGCAACGATGGCAAAATGTTCGCGGAAGCCTCCGTGCGCCTTAAGATCAACGGTCAAGAAGAATACGGGGCTTCAGACGGGGATGGCCCTGTTGACGCCTTAGACCGCGCCCTACGTAAAGTCCTGACCAAATTCTACCCGAATTTACAGCATATGCACTTGACGGATTACAAGGTGCGCGTGATCGACTCCAAGGCCGCAACGGCCGCGAAGGTCCGCGTCTTGATCGAATCCCAAGATGATACTGACGCCTGGACGACCGTCGGCGTTCGTGAAAACATCATTGAAGCCAGCTGGGAAGCTTTGATCGACAGCGTTGAATACAAGCTCTTAAAAGATACGAAGAAATAGCCTGTCATGAATACGATTTCCTCGCGCTACAATCCGCAGACTGTTGAAGATTCTCGACGTGATCTATGGGAAAAAGATCATGTCTTTCACGCGCAGGCAAACCGCAAGAAAAACCCTTTTACGATCGTTATCCCGCCGCCGAACGTGACCGGGATCCTACACATGGGTCACGCGCTTAACAACACCCTGCAAGACATCTTGATCCGCTATAAACGCATGAAGGGATATGAAGCGCTCTGGATGCCCGGAACAGATCACGCGGGGATCGCCACGCAGAATGTTGTTGAAAAGCAGCTGGCAAAAGAGGGAAAAACACGCCATGATCTCTCTCGCGAAGAATTCCTGCAGCGCCTTTGGGATTGGAAAAAGCAGTATGGCGATACGATCATCCATCAGCTTAAAAAACTCGGATCCTCATGTGACTGGGACCGCACACGCTTTACCATGGATGAGCCCTATAGCAAAGCGGTCAATACAGTTTTTATCCAACTTTACAAAAAAGGATTGATCTATCGCGGCCGATACATCATCAACTGGTGTCCTCGCTGCCACACAGCCCTTTCAGATGAAGAAGCTGAGCATAAAGAAACACAAGGCGCCTTGTATCACATTCGCTATCCGTTCAAGGATGATCCACGCGAGCATGTGATCGTCGCGACAACCCGCCCCGAAACCATGCTCGGGGACACAGCCGTTGCCGTAAATCCTAAGGACGCGCGATACAAAAAACTTATCGGCAAAATCTTGATCCTGCCGCTGGTCAACCGTGAGATACGCATCATCGCGGATGATTTTGTTGACCCGCAATTCGGGACAGGTGCCGTAAAGGTCACTCCCGCCCACGATCCTAATGATTTTCAGATGGGCCAGCGTCATGACCTAGAAACCATCAACATCCTTCATGAAGACGGCCGTATGAACGAGAATGCCAAGCAGTTTAACGGCCTCGACCGCTTCAAAGCCCGTGCTGCCGTGATCGAAGCCCTTCAAAAAGAAAACCTTCTTGAAAAAATTGATGAACATCTTCACGCGGTAGGCCATTGTTACCGATGCCATACGGTCGTCGAGCCATATCTTTCACGGCAATGGTTCGTCAAAATGAAACCGCTTGCCAAACCGGCGATCCGCGTTGTCAAAAGCGGACAAATCAAGTTTTACCCGGAACGCTGGACCAAGACCTATCTTAACTGGATGGAAAACATCCGCGACTGGTGCATCTCAAGACAGATCTGGTGGGGGCATCGCATTCCGGTATGGTATTGCAAGGCCTGCGGGGAAGACCATCCTATCGTCACGGATCAAAGGCCTGAACACTGTCCTTACTGCCGCGGCAAAAACCTGCAGCAGGACCCCGATGTGCTAGACACCTGGTTCTCATCTTGGCTCTGGCCTTTCGCGACGCTGGGCTGGCCCGAAAGAAACAAGGACTTAAAATATTTTTATCCGACATCAGTGCTGTTCACAGCCCCTGAGATCATTTTCTTCTGGGTTGCCCGTATGATCATGGCCGGCATGGAATTTCAAAAAAAGATCCCATTCTCTGATGTGTACATCCATGGAACGGTGCGTGACGCCCAAGGACGAAAAATGTCCAAATCGCTCGGCAACGCCCTTGACCCTCTGGAGATCATAAAAGAATACGGCGCGGACGCGCTGCGCTTCAGCCTGATCGTCAACTCAGGCCAAGACCTTTTTATCGCGAAAGAAAAGTTCGAGATCGGCCGCAACTTTGCCAACAAGATCTGGAATGCCTCACGCTTGATCCTGATGAACGCCACGGATATCGCGACTGCAGACCTGCATAAAAATTTTAAGAAACTAAAAACCAAGAACCTTCCACTGGCATGTCAATGGATCCTCTCCAAGCTGCAGACAACCACTCAAGATGTTGAGACCGCGATCGAAAAATTTCGCTTCTCTGAGGCTGAAACACTGGTCTATGATTTCATATGGAAAAATGTCTGCGATTGGTATCTCGAGATGGTCAAATCTCGCTTCAGCGAAAAAGAAGTTCAGATCGTTTCTCTTTATATTCTTGACCAATCTTTACGCTTAGTGCATCCTTTCATGCCGTTTATCAGCGAAGAGATCTATCATAATATGACCAGCGATAAAAAGATCCTTTCCTTGCAGAACTGGCCAACGATTGATCATCGCCTCAAGAACCCGGCCATGGAACAAAGCATGGAAGGGCTATTCGCCGTGATCGCTGCCATCCGTAATATTCGCGCGCAATGGCATATCAACAACGGCGCGGACCTTTGCTGTATCCTTCAATGCTCGGCTAATGAATACCGTTTCTTTGAAAGCAATTTCTCCGTCCTCGAAACGTTGGCAGGCATTAACGATCTGCGGCTATCGCAGGCACCTGTAAAGACAAAGGATATGGCAACCGCCTTATGCGGAAAAATAAAGATCTTCATTCCTCTTAAAGGCCTGATCGATGTCGCGAAAGAACAAAAAAGAATTGAAACAGAAATTGAAAATTGCCGCCACTCATGCGAGAATCTTTCTAAGCGCCTAAACGATACCTCTTTTCTTAAAAAAGCGCCTAAAGACGTTGTCGAAAAAGAAAAGATAAGGTTCGCCGAGCTGTCAGCCAAGATCAGCGAACTTGAAAAAACCCTTGGCGACCTGGCATAGAACGAATGGACCCTAAAAAACTGCATCCCGATATTGAACAACTGATCGACTTGGCCTTGCGCGAAGACATCGGCGCCGGGGACATCACCACAGAACTATTCGTTCCAAGACAAAAAGCATCTCGCGCCTACATGGTAACTCATGAAAAGGCGACCATCGTTGGCGCTCAGATCGTCAAACGCGTCTTCCAAAAGATCGACCCCAAAATAAACGTCCGCTGCGCTTTTAAAGATGGTGACATCATGCCAGCGAATAAACGCATTGTCGAGATCAACGGAAGAACACGGACAATCCTGTTAGGGGAGAGAGTTGCTCTTAATTTTATCAGTCACTTATCGGCGATCGCGACCAACACGACCGCTTTCTTAAAAGAAGTACGCCCTTGCAACGTGCAGATCGTTGACACGCGCAAAACAACACCGGGTTTTCGTGTCGCTGAAAAATACGCGATCCGCTGTGCTAAGGGTGTCAATCATCGCATGAACCTCAATGATATGATCCTGATCAAAGATAACCACCATTTGATCTCGCATCTATCGATCATTGATATGATGAAAAAAGCCAAGCAGCGGACAAAAAAACCTATTGGCGTTGAGGTGGAGACTTTCCAGGACTTTCAAGAAGCCTGGGAGGCCAATCCCGACCTGATCCTGCTGGACAACATGTCGCCGGGCCAGATCAAAAAGATCATCGATTTTACAAAAAAGGACCAAAGAAAACGCGTGCCAATGCTAGAAGTTTCGGGAGGGGTCAACCTCGACAACGTCCGTTCTTTTGCGAAAACCGGGATCGAGCGCATTTCGATTGGAGCGCTAACGCACACTAAAAAATCCATCAATATTTCTATGGAGATCGTTATTTAATGAAAAAAATTACATTCCTTTCTCTCTGCGCGTTATTTTTATCATTAGCCTTGATCGCGCTGTCTTACGCTCAACCTGACAATCCATCCGCTATGTTCGACGATAAACAGCTGTTAGAAGGGTATACCGCGCAATACATTGACGAGCCCAAAGACGTTCTTTTAGCCATGATCAACGACGACACCCTGTCAGCCTATCGAAGCGCGGCCGCTGTGCGCGTCTTTAATCAAAAATTCTCGCAGACAGTTTTTTCCAGGGAAAAGATCTTTTTTGAAAAAGCGCTCTTAAGGCGTCTCGATCGCACCTCATCTGTCTTTGTGGAGATCGAGATCCGGCACGCGCTTTGCAAAATGGACCGTTATAAATATTTTGAGTCCATGATGCCTCCGCTTCTATCCCGCATGGACCATTACAACAAGGTTGTCAACGAACTTTCGTATGCGTACGTCAACGATATCATCAAGTCCGGCCAGAACAGAAGCCGAGAAGCTCGGATCGTTTTTAACGCACTGCGCAGGATACTTTTTCTCTCGCGCCGCAAGATCAGAGATGATGTTCCCGCGGATGAGCGGTTACAGCAAAAGATCGACCTTCTGCGTTGGGCGATCAAGATCCTGGGTAATCAAGAATTACAGCGCCTGCCGCCAGAGGTGATCAACCTATTTTAACACCAACATCCACTGCCATGGCCCAAGAACGCAAGAAATGGCTTCTGTATCTCATCCTTGCTTTTCTAAGCATTGGGGCATGGATACGCTTTAGCTACCCAAGCTTTTCCTTCATCGACCTTAAGATCTCCAGAAAAGATGCGCTTAAAACCGCGCGAGACTATCTGCGTCAACAGCGCGCCATTGACCCCGAGACCTACACGCAAGCGGTCGTCTTAGGAAGTGAGAGCGCTGCTGATCGCTATCTGCAAAAAACTTTAGGGTTCGCTGACGAACAAGAATTTATCGCTCGGCATCAGTTCGATCTTTTTTCTTGGCGTGTACGTTTTTTTCAGGAAGGAAAAAAGGAAGAATACCGTATCAACGTGAGCGCTTCCACGGGAAAGATCACAGGCTTTCTTCACCTGATCGAGGACACAGCGCACCGGCCTGAAGCAAGCGTGGAAAGATCCTATGCTTTGGCCCAACAATTTCTTTCCCAACAGCTTCATGCCGATCTAAACGGTTATACGCTCAAAGAAAAGATGACCAAAGAATACGATAACCGCGCTGATCATTCGTTCAGCTGGCAAAAAGACAATGTCAGCATTCCCTGGAGTAGTGAAAAAAACGCCGGCACTGGAAAACTGCTGATCAAGATCCGCGTATCCGGAAACGATATTCTCTCCTTTGACACCAACGTCTTCGACGTCCCAGACGACTTCAAGCGCTTCATCGCTAATGCCAAACAATCTGGAAAGATACTGACGAGCATCTTTTCCTTATTCTCTTATCTTCTGATCATCACGGCGACCTATACGCTGGTCATGAAACGCCAAAACCTTATTCTACAGATAACTCAACCATTCTATATTCTTACCGGTATACTTTTATTTGCGTTCTTGATCATCTTTCAACTTAACAACGTCCAAGACATCCTTTATGATTATCCGACCACATCTTCCTTAAAAGTCTACTTTTCTGAATTATCCTTAGGGCTTCTGGTAACAGGGTCCTTTTTGGCCATCATGATGGTCGTTCCAGCTATGGCAGGGGAGGCCATCGCGCAAGAAAATACCAGCCGTTGCAGGGGATTTGCTCACTATCTTCAGTCAACGTTCTTTTCGCGCCATACAGCCGCAATGATCGCGTTGGGGTACGCGATCACGCTCATCTTGCTTGGCCTGCAATCGGTCATTTTTCATATCGGTCAAACATACTGGGGTGTCTGGATCGAAAGGCCTCACATTACCCAGGCGTCTTCAGCCTTCTGGCCGTTTGTCACGATCCTGATCGTGGCCTTTCGCGCGAGCATATGCGAAGAAACACTGTATCGGCTTTTTGGCATTGAATATGGAAAAAAAGTATTCAAAAATATATTTCTGGCCTGCCTTGTCGCTTCTGTCATTTGGGGATTCGGCCATTCGCACTATCAGATATTTCCTTCCTGGTTTCGAGGCATTGAAGTTTCGCTCTTAGGGCTTGTCCTGTCGTTTTTCTATGTCCGATACGGAATGATCCCCGTGGTCATCAGCCATTTCATTTTTGATGCTTTTTGGGGAAGCGCTGGATTTATTTTTGGCAAGGCACAGCCCTGGGATCTTTTCTCATGCCTTCTGGTCATTTGTCTTCCGCTTATTTTTGCCGTGATCGCTTTTGTTCTCAACAGGCCTGATGTTCTTAAACAGAAAACCTTTTTCTTGAATACGGCACGCCGCTATAATATAAAGATCCTAAGCGCCTTTCTTTCGGATGAAAACAACCTTGAAGGGAAGAACGTCGCGGAAGTCCGCCAACAGCTCCTGCGCAGCGGCTGGGATGTGATCGTTGTTGATGAGGCTTTAAGAGAGATAGAAAAAGGTCGTTGAAAACCAGCAATGCGGACTTATACTATTTATGTACTTCAAAACAAACAATGATTTCAAAAAAAATAATTAACACGAAATTAAAGAACCAATGAAAGGTAAAGAGAAAATGAAACAGTCAAATCTTACGATCATCCTGGTCCTTTTAAGTCTTGTAGGCAATATTTTTACCGCGCGGCTTGCTTTTGGTGCGCCTGAAAATGAGGTGCTGAATGCGACTTTGAGCAATCTGAGATTCTTAGGGCAGGCCATTACTGAGAAGTGGAATTCAGATGGCGGAGCAGCAGATACACCGGTTTATCCCGGAGGCGGCTCAATGCCCTGTGAAGCAAGGTATGAAGCTGGCACTCCCTGCTGGTCAAATAATATCGCGGGAGTTTCTCATGATGAAGCCTACGGTATAAGCATAATGGAGCACCTTGGAAGAGTGGAAAACCTTTACGTTGACTGTGAGGCGATACAAGGAGATATCCGTTTTCGATGTCGAACACAAAATCGCCAAACATATTGCTTTGCATATTACTGCTTGGAGAAGGCGCCCGCAGGCTGCAAACAAGTCTGGCGTATCGAATGGAAAATAGACCCTCAAAATCTTGCTGGTAATCTAGGCAAATGTGTTCAGACCATGCCTGGCGATGCGATCGCAGGAGAAGATTGGCAGGACATGTGTAGCTGGGTTGGTTTAGATCCGAACAGCTGGTAAATGCTATGAAATTTGAGATTTTTAGCGATCTTAATCTAATAAATACAATAAAGACGACTGGAAAAACATTGAGAAAGCTGAAAATCGGCTAAAAAAGATATTTATTGTAGACAATTCATGCCAGATAAAATTCTAAAAGCTTGGCACGAAAAAGGAGAAGGTAATGGTTAAAAAGAATTTGCTTTCATTTTTATACACCTTCTTTCTGCAAATAATCTTTTTAAATTTTACTATCCAAAATAGTTTTGGGGATGAGATAACAGGAGCCATAGGGGCACGCCTAAACCTTCGAAAAATAGGTTACGCACAAAACACCTATTTTGATTCAAATGGAGAATTCTATCCCCCTTCAGCTGGATGCACGAACGATGTTTGCTGGAACTCTCCAAGCATGATTGGATCAAGGGCTGTCATGGAAAGCTTTATTCAATCCCAAGGCCAACTTTTCTATAATGATCTCGATCCAATAGCTGGGTTAGGGGGAGATATTAGGTATCGCTGCAGAAGACAAAAAGGACACGTTCTTTGCTTTGCCTATCGCTGCAAAGAAGTAGACCCTGCTGGATGTAAACAAATGTGGCGCTGGGAATATGAAGTAGGGTACGGTGTTGATGGATTCTCTGCAGCTAAATGTGTTGACATTGGCCAAAGTGATGGGGTTTGTCCATAAATCTTATCTTAAATATAAATACAAATTTTTAGTTGATCTCGCCAAAAGAGAATTTTTAGAGCTCCTCAACCAAAAAAGCTCTAAAAATTCTCGTTTAAGATCATTACTAAAAATTGGCTCAGAAAAAGATATTTATTATAGACAACTTTTACTTTTTTATGGTTTAATAAATAAGCTTAAAATACGATAAGGAGTTCTGAAGATGGCTATTTATATCGGTATTATGGTTGTAGGTTTCTTAGCGATCGTTATCATCTGGCTTGGTGAGAACAAAAGCCAGAAAACTTCAGCGGTCGATCTTTTGAACAGTCTGGAAGTGGATGAGAATCCTGAAACGCCCAGGCCTTCTGCCAAGCCATCAACAAGCTTCCTTAATCGCCTCAGCATGGAAAATGACAAGCCAAAGGCAGCTGCCCCTAAGCCCGCTGAGCAGTCTGCGCAAACGACCTTGGATCGATCGGCTGCAGAGTTTGAATCAAAGCTTGGCGATGCGGATATCCTCAAGGAAAACCCTGAGAGCGAAAAGCTGAAAGACCCTGAAGAAACGGTTTAAACTCTCATCTATACCAATATACCAACAAAACAATAACAACAAAAGGAGTAAGAAATGCATTTTGATAAATTGACCATTATTTCCATTCTTCTATTTTTCTGCGCGACCAATGTCAAGAATGCCTTTGCTCAAGACACGGCCAAGCGGCCTGTGATCGTCTTTGAGACCAATCAAGGCAATATCGAAATAGAAATTTTTACAGACCTCGCGCCCAAGACATGCGAAAACATGCTCGGCCTTATCAAAAAAGGCTACTATGACGGCATTATCTTTCATCGCGTTATCAAAGATTTTATGATCCAGGGCGGCGACCCCACCGGTACCGGCCGCGGCGGCGAAAGTATCTGGGGAAAGCCATTCGCGGATGAGTTCAATCCCTTCTTAGTCTTCGATAAAAAAGGAATTCTGGCCATGGCTAATGCCGGCCCCAACACCAACGGAAGCCAATTCTTTATCACAACCGCCAAAACCCCATGGCTTAATGGCAAGCACACGATCTTTGGCGAGGTCGTTAAAGGTTATGATGTGGTTGAAAAGATCGAAAATTGCCAGAAAGGCCCTGAAGACCGGCCGATCCAGGAACAAAAGATCATCCGTGCTTTTGTAAAATAAAGGCCAATTCTAAACCCCGTATTTAACGCAAGGGGACAAGGGCATATTTTAATGACCTTGTCCCCTTTATCATTTTCAAGAAATACAAACTTCCACTTAATAACATCCCAATTTCTCCTTCAAAAGAAGCTCCGTTCTCAAGCCAAGACTGTCCTGAAAATTCTATTTATTAAAGCAATTTATAGCTAAAAACTCAGATCTTTGACATTAAAAATTTGTAGAATCATCAAAATTCTAGATTCCACTAAAAAGCTAAAGATAGTTAAAAATAATGCTTTTTACAACAATTTCAAGCCTTTATTTATGGATACCAAAACTAACAACATTCCATCCGCAGCCTAGATTCCATCAGAATTCCTTATGAAAAAATTCAGAATTTATCAGGCTAAACAAGATCTAAGAAAGCCTTATGAGCATTATAAAAACGACAAAAAATAAGAATGCATCAATAAAGACATATCACATCCAATTGCACAATAGAAAGATGAAGAGTAAAAATGGCTCTGGAAACCAAAAATGGCATAAAAAATATATTTTAAAAAACTCTAATAATCACTTAATTAACCCCTGAGATAGCATGCCCAGATTGGCCTTAAAACCGCTGGAAATAGGCCAGAATGGCCTTTTAATGACTTAAATGGAAAAGAGCATGAAACCCTTGGCTTTATGGCAGAAAAGAGGGGAATATAGCAATGAATTAGAATAGAATATGCAGCATAACAATATAGCGATCCTCATCAATAAATTATATAAATTCCCGAATGATCTGTTAATATCACGCCTAATTTAAATAGGAAATTATAATCCCGGTAAGTTTGAGATGGGTTTTCCACAGGGTATTCCGAGCATTCCATAAATACATATACTGCAACACCTTACAATAATCATTTCTTATTACAATAGTTAACATAAGATATATTATAGGAAGTATAATATATAAGAGAAATTTAGGTGTTTCTGTCTGTAAGAAATGTTAATTAGCGCAAGCCAATTACTTACCTGGCTGACTTCTGCTACCAAAATCTAAATGAGAGATCGTTTGTCCTGAATTGACATTTATTGCAGTGTATTGGGCAAAGTTACCGGTATTTACTGTAGGGCTTCCGGCCACTGTTCCGTTGTTTGGCGGATAGGTATGGATCGCGGTCCACGATCCATATCCTTGATGAAAAACCCGGTAAGTCTAAGTAAGCCTTAGAATGACAATATTACGGCAGTTTGTTAGGGGTATTTAGATCATCTTGGCGGCGGCCAGGCTGGCTGCGGCGGTCCCCAAAGCGTCGTTCCTTAAGGATACCTATTTCGCGCATCGAAATGAACTCCTTGGACCGGACACCGATCTGCGTGTCTCCAATACCGATCTTAATGATCTTTCCATTTACGATCGCGTCAGCAACACGCCTACGGGCTTCGCGTAAGATCCTTCCAAAGCTAGGCCTTGAAACCTTCATAACAATAGCGCCTTGTGTCTGGTCAAATCCTTGATGATCCGCCAATTTAAGCGCCTCATACTGATCAATGGTCAGAAGTATTTCATCGGGGCGCCCAGGCTTTCCCCTAGGGCTAAAAAGCGTGACCTTTGGCATTCTTTGGATATAGCGTACTTTCTTAGGTCGTCCTCTGCTCTGCATATTCGTATCCTCTTCTACCAAGTTCTTTTAAGCATATGCTTATTACAACCCCCCATTTATTATGAGCATATGCTCATTATAATATACAGGTTTCAAGAAGCAAATAGAAATCATTTTTTATGGAAATGCGTGTCTAGGGGGTGAGGATTGCTGATTAGAGAAAATACTGGGCGATAGCTCTTAGGGCGTCTGTTTGGGTGAGGATACCTGCCAAGATCCCCTTCTGATCAACGATAGGGATGCAACCGTACTTCTTCTTGACCATAACATCAATGGCTTTCCCAAGAGTATCTTCTGGCAAAAGGGTCAGGACATCTTTGATCATGACTTTTTGCAAGATAAACTTATCCAGGGTCTCCTTTAAATAAAAAGACCCTCTATCCTCTACCTCGCAGCGGGCAGGGACGATCCTGTAGAAGTCTCTTTGCGTGATCAGCCCTTTCAGTTTTTTATCCTGATCGACAACAGGCAAATGGCGGATGCGGTGTGAAGAAAAGATCTCCCATACTTGACTAAATGGCGCTTCAAGGCCGATCGTGATCAGTTGCTGCACCATAATATCTTTAATGATGATCTTGTGCAATATTGCCATATAAGGTTTCTTAATAAATATCTGTCTTTTATACGCCTTGCCAATGGTTCCAAAGAAAAAGCCCTTCTTCATCCTGCAAAGAAGGGCTAAAGAACTTAACGTCGTTTGTTTAGTAGTTTAACCAAGTATCAGCCTTGCCATCCGCGTTTGTATCTTTTTCTGCTTTTACAGGAACGCCGCTGGTATAATAAACCCACTCGTCAATCTTGCCGTCACCAGTAGAATCTGTTTCTGTTCTTATAATAACACCTTTTGCATCATAAAATAGCTTGCTTTCTGGCTTCCCATCCTTGTTGATGTCCTTCTCCCCTCGCACAGCAACTCCTTTTTCATAATAAGTCCACTCATCCGCTTTGCCATCGCCATCAATATCGACTTCAACTTTCTGGATCACGCCCTGGTCATCATAATATTCAACGCGCTCAGCTATCCCATCGTAGTTTCTATCAACGCTAATCTTCTTAGGCTTAAACTGCTGCTTAGCTGGAGTTGTTTGAGCAAAGACCGAAGAATGAACACACAATAAAATGGCAACGCTTAAAAAAACATATAGGAATCCTGTCTTTTTCATTTAAAACTCTCCTCTCTAATTGCTTAAGACCACCATGATTAAATCTACATTACTGGACGAATAATATAATATGTTGCCGTTGGCGCGACGATCCCGCCTTCGATGGGAGGCATAATATTAATATTCAACTGTGAAGCGTCGATCGTTGCCGGCGGATCCTGCAAAGATGCGGCGTTAACGATCGGATCTTCTCTTAAGGTCCACTGTAAAGTAGTCTTGTAAAGCCACGGGTACATCGCCTTGCTATAGAACAAATGATACATGTCGTTGTTCGTCAGAGAAAAGACGCCGTATCCACGACTTAAAATACTGCCATTAGTACTGCCGCTTCCATAATTTCCGCCGCCCATCAAGCGGTTATCAAGGATCACAAGGCCTGGAGGCGTTGGTTCGAAGATCTCCACTCGCTCTGTATAGGCATTGCTATTAACCCATCCATCGAGAATAACGGATACTTCGTCAACTTGTGAACCTGCCCAGACCCAAAGATTCCCATCGACGCTTACATCGTATGGATTATCGGTTGTCCCGATAATACCGCTCGCCTTGAGGGTAGAATTTGAAGTGGCTGTGAAGAGGCCTCCTGCGGTATCAATAATATTACCTGCTGTCGCGTTAAGGTCTACCCCGTATCCGCCATTAGCAGTAACCGTTGTTGTTGTTATAGTTCCCGCGGCTTCAATATCGATCAAGCCAGCAGTCGTTACGATCGAAGACAATGTTACATCGTTTTCTTCAAGGATATAAACACTATCACGGACACTCGCTGTAATAGTATCGACATCGGTGTCAAGCTCGTTATTGGTTCCAGACGCGCCAACAGACCCAGCTGCAGCGTTAATGACCAGATCAGCTGCCGAGATATCTGTTGCCCCGCTTGTGGTATCTGTGATATTTGCTGCTGAAGTTAACGTAACGGTATCGTTTAAAGCGGTAATGTTCCCGCTTACAATAATATCGCCGCTTGTAGTGGTCAAAGTCACATCATCATTGCTTCCAGTGTCACCGCCAGCGGTGACCTCTGTGACCGTCATTGCCCCGCCAGAAACGATATAGATCAATCCATCAGTTGTCAAGACGTTAGTCAATGTGACCGCGTCAGTCTCGGTAATATAAATATCACCTAGGATTGTAGAGCTTGCGGATAAAGAGTTGACAGTTACCTCAATATCCATCTCCCCTGTGCCGCCAATCTCGTCCTGAGCAGTCAAGGTAAGGACATCGGCGACGATATCAACTGTTGCCTCGCCTGGATTGATCTCATTGATCGACCCGGCAGTTGCCGTAATTGAGACGTCTGCGGAAACCCCTGCACCGGCAGTAACAACGCCGATAGTCACATCTCCAGTCGTTGCTGTTAGATTGATATCGTTTGCATCGCTATCAGTCGTTGAGACAACATCCGTAACGATCATGGCCCCGCCAGAGACGATATTGATCGATCCGTTTGTCGTATCAACATCAAATAGCTCAATAGCATCTGTTTCGGTAAGATAGATATCGCCTGCGCTTGTGGAAGAAGCATCTAAGACAGCAATGGTGGTCTCGATATCCAGCTCTCCTGCTCCACCGATCTCATCTCGAGCAGTCAAAGTCAGCCTGCCTGCGATCGTATCATTACTCACAATATCAACACCTGATTCCGCAGGATTTGTTGTTCTGTTGATCTCAGTAATGGAACCAGCCGTGGCTTCCAACGCGATATCGCTATCAGATTCAATATATTCAATCGTGATATCACCTGTCGCTGCGGTGATCGTGATATCATGCGTCCCGCCAACGATGCCAGAGTCAGAAATAACATAAGTCAGAAGGGTTTCTTTTTCAGGCTCATGACCTCCGCCGTTTGTGATCAGGACGATATCGCCATTGTTGGTGTCAACAGATTGAAGATCGATCCCGTTGCCGCCTGCTGTATCCAGCTCATGAATATAGATACCTCCAACCGTCCTCGCGTCAGCGACCAAAGATGTAATATCAGTCTCAATGAGATTTCCAACTAAGCCGATATCGCCATCCGCATAAAGGGTCAAAAGATCACAAGTGATGTTCAATGTCCCAGCGTTATTGTCAAAGATGCTTCCCCCGTTAGCTGTCATCGTGATATCATCAGTGCCAGAATCGCCAACGGCACCGACATAAATATCGCTTGAATTCGCGCCAGCGGTTGTTGTCACGGTAATATCATCATCCGCCACAACGGAGTCGAGATAAATATTACCATCAGTTCCGCCTGTATTAAAAGATGTTATCGAAACATCTTTACCAATGCCTGACGCGCTAATATTTGTTGCGGTGATGCGGCCACCCGCGGTGATCGTAACATGACCGTCCACTGTCGTAATGCTGTTAGCGATAACGTCATTTAATTCACTGATCCAAACATCTCCTGTCGAAGAGGAGGTGTCAGCATTCAGCGTCACAGCGTCGATCTCAAGTTCGTATTTTTTTCCAATGCCGATTGCCGCGGCCAAAGTGACCGTGTCTCCTAAAATATCAACACCCGCATCTTGGCTAACACCTGTCTCTACAAGTTCATCGATATAACCATTATGGGATGTAATGTTGACATCGACATCTGCCCTGTCGCCAACAACATCAATAGAAATATCACCAATATCCGCAATGATCGTTATTGTATTATCTGCGATTACAGAACCTAAAACCATGCCGCCGGCATCCGTATTCAATGTAACCTTGCCGTTATCGCCGGTCAGCCTGCCAGCATCGATACCCCCTAAACCTCCATGCGCCACGCTAAAATCAACACGGATCCCTGGCGTTCCTGTCGCGCCAACAGAATCGATCCTGATGTCGCCATCTGTTGTAAAGACTTTTTCAACAAAAAGTCCACCGCCACCAGATTGCTGGAAAGTGAAATCCGCGTTCGTTCCAACAGTATTATTTACGCCACCTGCGACCACACCTAAAGTTGTATACTGCGCATTGACATTATGGATGTTGATACTGGCTGCGCCAGCGCCTGTTGTGTTGGCGGTGATCGTATTGGCCGCGGTATCAAGCTCGTCGGTTGTGATCCCAATACCATTCGCCGCGGTCATGGTGAGAACGTCGCAGGCAATAAACTCATCTTCAGCAGCCGCGTCATCATCATCAATAACGCCCAACGTTGCGATTAACGTGATGTCTCCTGTTGTTGTTGTTCGCACCTCATCCGAAAGCAAGATATCACCGGTATTAGCCGTGAGGGTTATATCTCCGGCCATAGTGCTGTTAATAGGAGCATCGACATCCACACTAGTGTTGGCTGTTATCGAAATATTGTCCGCCGCGGTGATCCCCGAACCACCAATAGTGGCACTCGTAAAAGTTGTGTTCTGCCCTATATCAACAGATCCGCCTGCGTTGATCTGCGATCCTGCCCCAGCGATCGTAAATGCAACTGAACCATCAACATCAACATCACCTGTCCCAAGCGTTACGATCTGGCCTACATAGGGATTGGTATGACCCAGCAGCACTGAATTGCCAGCATTAACATCGATCATACCATTAACAGCGGTAACAGACGCTGATGCCGCCTGAGCAATATTGACATTACCTGCTGTCGCGGTCAACGTGATCGTCCCGCCTCCTGTTGTCTCTACATCCGCATCAATGGCGATATTGCCAGCTGTTGCGACCATAGACACTCCGGCATCACCATTCACTGTACCATTAATATCAATACCGCTTGCGCTGTTATTTGCCAAAGAAACTGACCCGCCTGCGTTGATGGATCCAGCAGCGGCAACATCTATCTCTCCTGTAACTCCAGAAACAACAACAGACCCGCTCGTCACAAAATTACCATTGAAACTTGTTGTGAATCCATCCGTAATGCTTAACGCTCCAATATTCGCATCCAGCAAGGTGATAACCCCTGAAGCATCAGAAGCAATGAGGGTCAGGGTTTTCACGCCATCCATATCCCCTAAAAGGATCCCCGCCGCGCCAGAGGCAGTGATAGTAACATCATTGGCTAATGTGGTCAGGCCGACACCGGTCGTATCAATAGCAACGACACCGATAGCCCCGCTTAATTCAGCTGTCAACGAATCTAGATCCAGCAATGTCGGATCAGCGCCTGCGCCGACAGTACTTAAGTAGATACCGCCATTGGCGGCATTAAGATTGATCGTTTGAGCACCGCTTAGATCAGCATTAAAATCTAAAGAACCATTAGTTGCTGTGATACCGCCTGCGGCTATGGCTGTTGTTGTCACAGCCCCATTAAAGGTCATATCGTCTAAAGAGGTCAGAGTTACGCCAGCACCGTCGATCTCGACTGCGCCGTTGTAGGTCGTTGAGCCTAAGGTGTTGTTTTGGGTGGCAGTGATATACGTCTCCCCGCTTGCGCCAGCGTTAAAAATGACTGAAGTTCCGCTGACACTGGCCGCTAAAGCGATATCTTCACCAGCCGCACCGCCAGAAGTGATCGAAACATCACCGGCATTGGTAATCGCAGCTGCGATACTGACATCATCACCCGCGATAACCGTCAATCCATGGCCTTGGGCGTTAACAGCGTTCAAAAGAACATCCTGAGCAGAATCTAGTGTCAATTCAGAGCCAAGAACAACATTGGTCGCACCACTTAAGTCGATGTCTTCCCCTGCCCCAGTTCCATCGACGGTAATGGTATTGTTTAAAGTTGTTGTTCCTGTCGATGTAATGGTTAGATCGATCAAAGTCAATGTATTGCCAACAGAATCCATTAAAGTGACATTGCCTGCGCCTGCGGCTAATGTTAAGGCATCAGTTGCGGCGGTATTAGCATTGATGGTGCCAAGAATATAGATATCATCACCGGCAGCAAGACCTGAGGTCAAAGTGATCGCTGCGCCATTAATGATCACGCTGTCATTAATAGTGATGTCATCCGTTGAGGTAATATTAGCTGAGATCGTCGTCGTACCACCCGAACCGTTAACGGTAATTGGACCAGCAACATTTACTGCACCGCCAAAGATCGTATCCGCGGCATTGACAGTCAAAGCAGTTGGATCAGCGCCTGCGCCAATAGCAGAGAACGTTACTGTGCCGTTATTGGCATTGGCCTCTAAAGTAGCAGCGCCAGAAACATCGCCTGAGAAGGTGACGTTGCCGTTGGTGCTGGAGGCGATGGAATTTCCGGTCAAGGTCACGGCATTATTAAAGATGGTAAGGCCGTTGTTGCTGTTGACATTACCATTAAGGTTGATCGCTGTGACACCGGTTATAGATACGGAATCGCCAGAAATAAGCTCATTGTTCACTACTGTTCCTGAAGTATTGAGAACAACTGCCCCGCCAGATTGGATGGAACCGGTAGTATCAGCAATCGTAATAGTGCCGCTGACGCCTGTTGTGCTAGCTGCACCTGAAGTGACAAAATTACCATTGAAGTTTACCGTAGCGGCGTCGGTAATACTTAAAGCCCCAATATTGGCATCAAGCAAGGTAATCACGCCGGCAACATCAGAAGCAATCAAAGTCAACGTCTTAGCACCAGTTAAATCGCCTAAAAGAATCCCCGCCGCGCCAGAGGCAGTGATAGTAACATCATTGGCTAATGTGGTCAGGCCGACACCGGTCGTATCAATAGCAACGACACCGATAGCCCCGCTTAATTCAGCTGTCAACGAATCTAGATCCAGCAATGTCGGATCAGCGCCTGCGCCGACAGTACTTAAGTAGATACCGCCATTGGCGGCATTAAGATTGATCGTTTGAGCACCGCTTAGGTCTGCGTTGAAATCTAAAGAACCGCTTGTTGATGTGATACCGCCGGCTGCAATAGCCGTTACGGTCAGAGCACCGTTAAAGGTCATATCTTCTAATGATGTCAGAGTTGCTGTGCCGCTATTGATTGTTGTTGCCCCGTTATAAGTAGTTGAACCTAAAGTATTATTCTGAGTAGCAGTTATAAGATTGATACCGCTTCCGTTTGCATTGATGGTTACGGAATTACCAAGGACATTGGCAGCCAGATTAACATCATCGCCTGCTACTGAGCCGGCTGCGGTTATGTTAACCGAATCTGTGCCTGTGACAACGGCGTTGATATTAACTTCATCGCCGCTTATTATCACGCTTGCACCGCTGACAGTGTCGCCGATTGTGATATCATCGCCACTTGCTAACCCAGTTGTAATTGAGACTGACCCTGTAGAGGTAATGGTCCCTCCGACATTAGTAATAATAGCATCCGCCGCATAAAAGCTGACTCCGGCAAGATTAATTGTCCCTCCAATATCATCATTTAGGGTGATGTCGTCCGCAGAAATAACAGTAAGCGTCTTGGCCCCGTTTACAGAATCAAGGACAACATCTCCCGCAGCGTTGGTCGTAGTTAAAGTAATATTATTGGCTAAAAGAACATTTCCGGCATCGGCGAAAGTAATGCCTGCGGCGCCATCAGCAGTGATATTGCCATTTAAGGTAGTCGTACCAGCAGACCAAACTCGTACGCTAGCCACGGGGTCAAGTGAACCTATTGTACCCAAGACTACATTACCTGAACCATTAGCGTTGATATCAATGGCTATTGTAGCGCCTGTATTAGCATCCATAAGGGCAGTACCAAAATCAACACTTCCATTTGATCCGCTGGCATTCACTGTGCCGCTACCAGCATTAAAAGTAACATTATTTACATTGATATCCGTATTGCCATTCACATCAGTCCGGCCATTAAGCACAAGATTATCCGCATTGACCGTCAAAGCAGTTGGGTCGGCTCCGTTGCCAACAGTAGAGAAGGTCACCGTGCCGTTATTGGCATTGGCTTCTAAAGTAGCAGCGCCAGAAACATCGGCGGAAAAGGTGACGTTGCCGTTATCACTTGAGACCGTTGAGTTATTACCTAAAGTAATAGAGCCATGAAGATCCACATTGCCGGCCGTTGTAGCGGCAATGGTATTTGTGATCGTAGCTGCACCAGCTACATCAACCCCACCGCCTGCAGAGATGGTTGTACTGGCCGCGGTATTCATGGTAAGAGCGCCGGTATTGTTGATGTCGATAGCGCCTGTGCCAGTGGTGGTGATGCCTCCAGCATAGGTATTGGCAGCGTCACCTAAAAGGATCACGCCCGGAGATGTAATGTCGATCTCGCCATCAACAGAGCTAACGCTAGCCGCAGCGGTTTGAGCGATATTCACGGCATCATCTGCGCTAATGGTGACGGTCGCTGAACCGGTCGCCGAAACGTCGCCATTGATGACGATATCGGCTGTTCCTGCCCCGGCTGTATTATTTAACGTAATGTCGCCGCCAGCTTGAATTAAAC
>CAZAOD010000007.1:29935-32702 GCA_964486675.1 uncultured Planctomycetales bacterium
TATATTCCCTGTGATCGCCGTATCAACCGTAATACCCCCGTCAGCATAAAACGTTTGAGCAAAAGTTACGTCAACCGCATCTTGAATAGTTAATCCATAAATGTTGGCTGCATAAAGTATAATATCGCCATTAGTCGCGTCTTGCGCTGCCAAAACAAGACTGTCTCCTGCTGACTGGCCAAGGGTGATCGCTGTTCCACCACTATCTGCTCCATCTGCGGTTATTGTAGTGAGTCCTGTAAAAGTTGTAACTCCAATGTTCAGTGTATTTAGCGAATCCAATGTCCATACGGGCATCGCTATAGGGCTAGCAGAAACTGTTGCGCTATCAGCGCTCAAGACTAAATCTGTATCTGCGCCAGTAATATTACCGCTAATTGCAAGGATACCGTTTGTCGCGGTAATCGCATCAGCAGTAGCTGAGAGAGCTGTATTGCCGGTTAACGTCACATTTAATCCAGCAGTTATGTCTCCATTTAAATCGATCGTCGCAGCATTCGTCCCGCTTAAAAGCGCATACAAGGTAATGCTGCCAGCGTTTGATGTAATAGCGGCATCTGCATCGATCGCTGCCGCAGAATCCTCTGTCGTGTAAATATAGATATCTCCGTCAACGGTAACGGCGGCTAATAAATCAATCGTATCGCAGCTTGTGACCGTAAGGCTCGCAGGGGCTGTTGTTCCGCCAACGATTCCTGTAAAGGTAACTGTGCCGCTAGAATCAATACTAAGAGAACCCGTCCCGTTAACTGTCTGGTCAAACTCCACGTTGCCGGTGGTGGTTGAAACAGTATTGACGCCTACAAGCGATACAGGCTCTTGAAAATCCACAAGCCCAGTTGTCGCTGAGATGGCGGCATCGCTCAGGAGGGTATTTTCACTCCCTGCAGTTGAAGAAAAGGTAATTCCAGAGCCAGAGACCACGCTTGAATATATGTATATACCCCCATCGCTTCCAACCGTAGCCGCAGTCAACGTTACTGCGCCACCTGCGATAATATCCGCGTTGATAATAATATCATCTTCCGCATTAATAGCGATTGCCCCGCCAGCTGTCAAAGACTGATCAACATAAACGTTGTCTGTAGCAGCAGTTAAAGTGATGCCCCCCGCACCAGTAAAAGTTATAGGGCTATTAACAAAAATTTGTCCTTCGGCTGATAAAAGTAAATTATTTGCTCCAGAATAAACGATTGGAGCGTTAACATAAATATTGCCAGCTTCACCACCGCCTCCGTTAACCGTTGTGATAGTAACGTGACCCGCAGCTAAAAGTGTCTGGATCGTTGTATTTGCGATCGTACTTCCTGTGTTTGTTGGTGTAAAGACATCGGGATTTGCTCCTGTCCAGCTTCCATTTGCATCAGCGGTCGTAATTGTTACGTTGTAAGGATCGATTAAGAATGTCCCCGCTACCCCGTTCGTCGCGGATGTGTCAACTAAACCTTCAATTGTAATATGCTCCCAGCCAGATACTTCAACAAAGCCACCATTACCGGATATGCTTCCGCCTTTGGCCTCGATCAATGATCCATTCCAAAAAAGTGCTGTGTCGGGGGAAAAAACAGTAATTGTTCCGCCATCACCGATCAAACCGGCATTGGCCGTGGTTACACTATCCGAGCTAAGCGCAACAACATCACGCGCATAAATATCAACATTTCCACCGTTGCCGTCAATGGCATCCGCATGCACTGCGCCAAGTTGTCCGACTTTTTCGCCACGCATTTCAACCGTTCCGCCATTAGCACCTGCCTCGATCGCGCTTGTGTCAAGTGTGCCGGTATTTTGAACAATTCCGTCGCTGTTTGACACCAAAACGATCTTGCCATCCTTGTTGACCATGGAACCGGCCTTGATCATGCCAGACTGGTTGATAAGCTTTGAAAAAACTCCCTGCGCGGCTTCTGCTTGGATATAAACACGGCCGCCATTGGCGTTAATATCGCCTACATTCTCAACTCCAAAATCAACTTTATTACCATCCTGATCGTAAACTTCACTTAAAAGCTGTTGGCCAACAGCCACCTGAATACTTCCTTCATTATTAATATTTAAGGTAACTTCCTTACCAGAAACTAAATTCACAGTGCTAAGGTTTGCGTTGATCACTCCTTCGTTACGGACAGCCCCACCAATCAACGAAACACCCATCGGCCCAGTGGCATTGAGAGTCCCGGCATTAACGATCAGGCCAGGATCAAAATTCGCGTCTTGGGTGAGCACATAATTGCCGGCCATGAAGTCATTCATGGACATTTGCAATGTAGAAGCGACCAGACCGGAAACATTGACCTGAGCACCCGCCCCGAACAAGATACCGCTTGGATTTAGAAGAAAGACATTACAATTACCGTTCAGAGCACCTTGAATATTGGAAATAGCACCACTCACGTCATTGTGCAAAATGATAGCGCTCGCTGATGGACCAATATTATTAACGGTGTTCTGAGCGCCAATATTAAACCCACCCGTCCAATCGATCCATGTCTGATTGGCCTGGTTGGCATTGATCGTCATGTCATTACCGATAGTTGTGATCGTTGGATCGCCGATCTGGACAATAGGGCCTGAAGGAAGGTCATCGCCGGAGGCAAGAGGAAGAGGGTAAACGATTAAACTTATGACGAGTAAAACAAGAATTGGATTAAAAGGAAATAACTTTATGACCCTGCTTTTCTTATCTCCCATTCTTATATCTCCAATTTTATTTTTGAAATTCAATAATATAGATCTAAGATATGCTGATCATTAAAGCTAAAACTCG
>CAZAOD010000007.1:32712-35324 GCA_964486675.1 uncultured Planctomycetales bacterium
AAGGAGCGCCATCGCTAGGCCCTTCGCTTCCCATAGGGAATCCAAAATCTACCCTGCCGCGTAAATGCTCATAAAGATCAAAACGTAGACCAAAGCCCGCGCTCGTCAGACGCTTACGCTCTTTTTCGCCAACGCGAGCGTTGTTCAGGCGGCCTTCACCTGCGTCAATAAAATACGCGAACTGAATAGCATCGATCAAACGAGTTCCCTTCTTGTCAAAAGGAACCTTGAAAAATGACGGAATAAGAAACGCGGGACTGCGCAACTCGATATTGACGATCCATGCTTGATCCGCAAGGTATTCATTCTCAGGAAAACCTCGCACGCTATCAGCTCCGCCCAAAACCATTTGCTCAGGGGTCAACAATGGATCTGTTGTAAATTGATATCGAAATGTGTTAAGAAATAGCGAATTGAAAGGTAAATATGTTGTTCTATTAAATGTTAAATTGTATCGCTGGAATTCACTGCTGGCATCTGAAGGAGCTCGGCTCGCATTCGCATCATGCTTGGACATAGAGCCTAAAAAGTCAGGGAAACCAGCGCGCATTTCCATCGCCAGCATGGAACGACCCATATCATCTTTTTCATCAAAATTGATACCGCCCTTAAAGGCGCTGATCTTGTCATGGCTGGTTACGGCACCCAAAACCTTATTGCGCACATCAATAGAATCGAATCCAGCTGTAAGATTGCTGGCCAATGTTAACGTCTTTAGAGTTTCCTCGTCAATGAATTCTTTCTTGAATAAAGGATGAGACGCGTATATACCCGAAGCACGTGCGCGTCCCTCAGGGCTAATGATCGCGAACTGGCCAGCAATATCAGCTTTCGCGTACGCGGCATATGCCCCTAATCGCGTTCCAAAGCGATTGACCGGCAAATTATAATCAGCTGCAAAGCTGTAGACGTCTGTGGTTGTCGGGCTTGCGATAAATTTCAAGGACAAAGGATCATCCCATCCCATAAGGTTTGTATTAACAAACCCTAAACCCCAGCGTCGTTCGTTCGTTGTGTTCGTTCCACGGTTGTTAAAGTCAACATAAAAATGATACGGCAGGCGTTCTTTTTCAACTTTGAGCACGATGTCTGATGTTTCCGAAGTTGCTCCAGGTGTTAAAACAGCGCGCACGGTCCTGTCTTGATTCTTATTGATACGCTCGAGGGAGTCAGCCATCTTTTCAGACTTCATGACTTGCCCTTTTTCAACCAAGAATCTTTTTTCGACAGTTGAACTCTTGCTGTATGTTGGCTCCTCTACCTTAATATCGCCGACTCGTCCTTCGACAACCACAAATTCAACAGTACTATTCTCGATCTCTTGAGCTGGAAGATAAGCCATGCTATTAATATAACCCTTGCTTCGATAGAACGCGCTGATCTCATCACTGATCCGCTCTAGATCGCTCATGCTTAATTCTTTATTGCGATATTTCTTAAGGATCGGCTCGAACTGCTTAGGATGAAAAGAATTGACGCCATCCAAAACAAAGGTCTTGACCAGCATCTTTGGCTCTGGCGGAGTAAGAATATCTTTTGCAGCAGGGACATTATCAGCGATCTTAGTCAGAACTTGTTGTTGCTGCGTTATCAGATCAGCTTGAGCAGCAACGATCTTCTCCAGCTGATCGACCCTCTCACGCAAAACTTCGACCTCATCAGCCAAAGATCCCTGGCGATCCTTATGTGTTGCGCCTTGCGAAACAGCAAAAGGAGCATCAGGAAGGGCTGCTACAGCTGGATCAGCAGATGGCGTATTGCCTTGCGCATAGCTTGTCGAAGAAACAAAAACAAAAGAAAACAACACGGTTAGACTAATTGTTTTCTTTGCTATTTTATAAATACTCATCCTATTCCTACTTTAGATTAGAACTATTTTTAAGTCGTTTTTTATTCTCTTTTTTCTGAAGGGCTTCTTGCTTCTTCTGCTCAGCTAAGGCTTTTTGTTGAGCGATCTTTTGATCACGCTCTTTTTGAAGCTGGGCTTTCTTTTCTTCAGCAGCTTTCTTGGCAGCTTCTGCTTCTGCTTTTGCTTGAGCTTCGGCTTGCGCTTTCTTGGCTAAGGCTTCTTGGCGTTTAGCTTCAGCTTGCTGCTTGGCAAGTTCAGCTTTTTGCTGAGCTTCGGCTTGAGCCTTTGCTTTTTGAGCAAGGGCTTCTTGTTTACGTTGTTCGGCTAAAGCTTTTTCTTCGGCTAGTTTCTTTTCGCGGGCTTGTTTGGCTTGCTCTTCCTTAATAAGGGCTTCCTGCTTCTTCTGCTCAGCTAAGGCTTTTTGTTGAGCGATCTTCTGATCACGCTCTTTTTGAAGAACAATCTTCTTCACCTGCTGCTTCTCAGATAAAATACTCTTTTTTAAAGATGGTTCACGTGTCACATCATACGCATAATTAAAAGAAGCTATAGCCTCATCATAACTTTCAGATCTGACTTGCTGACGTGCTGTATTTAAGATTTCTGCGGCCGGCTTTCGCTTAATAATAATAAAATCGCTTGCATTCTTTGCATCTTCTTCAGCTATTCTTTGACGCTCACGTTCTAATTGCTGTGCTTTTGCTATTACTTTCTTTTCTTCAGCAGCTTTCTTGGCAGCTTCTGCTTCTGCTTTTGCTTGAGC
>CAZAOD010000007.1:35424-40392 GCA_964486675.1 uncultured Planctomycetales bacterium
TCTGCTCAGCTAAGGCTTTTTGTTGAGCGATCTTCTGATCACGCTCTTTTTGAAGCTGGGCTTTCTTTTCTTCAGCAGCTTTCTTGGCAGCTTCTGCTTCTGCTTTTGCTTGAGCTTCGGCTTGCGCTTTCTTAATAAGGGCTTCCTGCTTCTTGGAAGAAATTATCTCATCGTTGCTCACAGAAAAGGCGGGTGTTGAATAGCATAAAAACACAAAAGAAAAAATAAAAAATAAACGTAGGATTTTTATTGAGAGGTCTTGCTTAGGCAAATCATTGCCACAAACTATTTTAAGCATAAATTCAAACCAATAAATAATAATAAAAGATATGATTAATAAGTAAATTTATATTACCATTGAATTCTCTTACGTCAATATTTTTTTATGTATTCTTATACTAACTACTTCAAACACTTGCAACAATTTTGACGAGACCGTCAACGCAAATATTTCCAGCCTGAGCATCCAAGATCGCGCAGACAATAATAAGTTTGTCTTGAATTTCTTAGACACCCTATGTAAAATGTTAAATAACTTATCGTAAACATTGCTGCGCGGCCTACGAAATGCCACTTTTAAAAAACCTCCGATCACTATCTTTCTTATGGGCCCTTGGCCTGCTTTTTCTCCCTCATCAAGCACTCGCCCAAGATTCCATTATTGAACGCATTCATTATGTTATGCCATCAATCGTTGAGATCAATGTTAAGAATGCCATCATTGTCCGCGTTCCCGGATCTGCCTTCATCGATAAAGACACGGGGAGCCTTATCCAAATGGACGGAGTTAAGGCAGCTGAATATAATCGCAACGGCTCTGGCGTCATCATTGATCCGGCTGGCATCATCGTGACCAACGCCCATACGGTTGCGGAAGGAGCGCGTATCACGATCAATCTTATGGATGGAACCCAAAAACAAGCGCAACCGTTAAAAATTATTCAAAACCAAGACTTAGCGTTCTTAAAGATAGATCCTCCCTATCCCCTTTCACGCGTTGAAATAGCTCCGTCCTCAAGCGTCAATTTTGACGATGAGGTCATCACAGTGGGAAGCTCTCCTTTTTTGCGCCAAACGCTCTCGGGAGGCAGGGTCACAGGCATGGCAAAACATGGGAATCCATATACTTCAACACCAGCGGATCTCTTTCAGCTCAATATCAATATCTATCCCGGAGACAGCGGAGGGCCGTTATTCAACAAAAAAGGTCAGCTCATAGGCTTGATGGTCGCTAAGCAGGCAGAAGAAGACCGCATGAGCTTTGCCATCCCCTCGGACAAGATCATCCAGGCATATATTGAACTCATCGAAGAATTTAAGGCAAAAAATCATGAATAAGGAAATATTTAAATACTGCCTCGCGGCATGCATGGCGGCTATCTTGGGGTGCTATTTTCGTCTCTATCCGATCCTTTTTCCAACATCGTCAGCCTCTGAAGAAAAGGCTGCGGCAATGGTCGTCATGCAGACGCGGACAAATATAGCTAAGAATATTGACCGCTTGTATCCAGGATTGGATCCAGCCAAAAAACAAGCTATGGCCAACGAACAGTTCAGCGCGTGGTCGCAAAAAAACAAATCCCGATTTCAGAAACTTATTTTCAACCTATCGCAAAAGATCTACCGCCAAGATATTTTGAATGACCCAAAGGCTCAAGCTCCTGAAATGTATCTACCAGATTCTGACTCTTATTACTTCTACGGACTGACAAAAGACCTTATTGACGGCAAAAAGATCATGGAGAAAAGAAAAGGAGCGGAATACTTTAATGCTCTGATGCAGGCACCCATAGGCTACTGGGAAAAGATCAATTATCATCCATACGTTGGCTTTTTCTTTTACAAGCTTATTCACGCTTTCGATCCCCATATCTCTCCCATGAAAGCAATAAGTTTTACGCCTATTATTTTAACGGTCATCGGCATATTCTTATTTGTTTTTTGCTGTCGATCTTTTATGATCACGCCGTGGGTCACGGCCTTAGGAACAACCTTTTTTGTGCTAAGCCCGAGCTTTATCCGAAGGACTTTTTTTGGCTGGTACGACAACGACGTCTACAATGTGCTCTTTCCTCTTTTGATCACGCTTCTAGTCCTTTCAGGGATCGAAAACTTTGAGCACGCACGAAAAAGATCCATTCTCGCCGCCCTGGTCGGCGTCAGCATCGCTCTATACGCGTATTTCTGGCAAGGGTGGGTCTATATGTTCTGCGTTGTCTTAACGGCAGGCGCTTTGATCGCGGCCATCACGCTTCTACCAAAAATCAACACAAAACAGCTCACAGGGCCACTGCTCTTCTTTGCGATAGCTTTTTTTACAACATCCGCGGGGATCATCGCGTCTTTTGGCATCAAACAGTTTTTCTTCTTGTTCCAGGAAGGGTGGAAGGTCTTAAACGAATTCTTTTCTTCCTCAACATTAAGTCTTTGGCCGGATATTTATTTAAGCGTGGGAGAACTTCATCGCACAACATTACGCGAGATGATCGACCTTTGCGGGAATCTTTTTTGGGCTATTGTTGTGACGGCTGGTGTTGTTCTTCTTTTCGTAGACCACCTTCGAAGCATAAAAACAAAGAACCTTTACAAAACTATTTTCCTCATGGTCTTTTTTCTAAGCGCGCTGATCCTAACCCTAAAAGCCCAGCGTTTTGCTGTTTTACTCCTTGTGCCTTTCAGTTTGTGCGGTGCTTATGGATTACAAAAAATCTTTCTTGGCGCGAACATTTTTATCGATAAAATCCACATCCCGTCACAGTTTTCTCGCATGAGCATTGTTTTCCTATGGACAGCGATGGGGATCCTTTTGCTCATCAACCCTATTCTAAAAGCGAGCGATTGGGCCATGCGGATTCGCCCTATCTTCAACGAACAATGGGATAAAACTCTGACAGCGATCAAAGAGCGAACGCCGCCAAATAGCATTATCAATACCTGGTGGTCGCCTGGACACTTCATCAAGGCTATGGCGCAAAGACGCGTGACCTTTGATGGAGCAACAATCAATGTTCCCCAAGCCTATTGGATGGCGCAAGCCCTTTACAGTTCTGATGAAAAATACGCGCTTGGGATCCTGAGGATGCTCAATACCAGCGCGAATAAGGCGACGGAATATCTCTTAAGCCAGAAATTTAAGCTTTCGCAAGCGGTTGACTTGATCCGTTTGATCGTATCACATTCCAGAGAAGACGCTCGTCATATGCTCACTGCCCGCCTTACACCTGAGCAGAGTCAAAAGCTACTTGCCCTCACGCACGGCGATCCTCCACCTTCCTACCTCTTGATCTACAATGATATGATGGAAACGAATATCGGTATTGGTTTCGCGGCTCGATGGAATATAAAAAGAATCGAAGAGATCAACGAAACACCAGAAGCTTTACAGCAGGTTCGCAAAATGAAACGAGAAGACTTCATTGACCTTCTCTGGAACCTTCAAGGAGGCATGTTGCGTTATTCGCAGGTCATTGATCAGATCGGCCGCCAAAACAACACGCTCTTCTTTGATAATGGCATCACTGTCGATCTAAGCGCAGCAACATGTACCGTCTCTTCACCAGTTTTTGGCAAAGGCATTCCAAAAGCACTTATGTATCAAGCAGGAGAAAATGTTGTTAAAAAAAGTTTTTCTTATCCAATCCTTTCCTACGTTGTCGTCCTTTTCCCTGCCGCCAAGGACCGCTACGCATGCGTGCTCATGGATGAAGCGATCGCCGATTCGATCCTCACCAGGCTTTTCTTTTTTAAGGCCAAAGGGCTAAACTATGTCACGCCTTTTCTTAGCGAGCAGGACATGACAGGCAGGACACAACTCTTTGTCTTTGATATTAACTGGACGAGATTTAAAAACGATATAGAGAAAACCCCTTAAGCAACGTCCTTGACGTATGCGTAGATCTTTTCTTTGACGTGATCCGCACAGACCGGGACAGTGATAAAATCATCCATTCCAGCATCAAGGCAGTTCGCCTTATCAGCAAAAAAGCTTGCCGCTGTAACAGCAATAATAGGGATCTTCTTTTTCATTTCCTTGCGGATCTTTTGTATTGCGGCTGTTCCTGTCATTTTAGGCAATCTGACATTCACGAAGCAGATATCATATTGCTTTGATCTAATCTCGTCGATCAAAGCTTGGCCATCCTCAACGCAGACAAATGGGCATTTAAAATCCTGAAGCAACTGTGTGAACTGCTGGCGACGCGCAGGGTCATCTTCCGCGATCAACACGTGGATCTTTTCAAAAGAAAGAAAGCGCTCCTGATATTCCGCTTTTTTCTTTTTCTCTAAGCTGTCACGCATCGGAAGACTGAAATAAAACCTGCTCCCCTGCCCCATTGTGGATTCCACCCAAATACGACCCCCCATCAACTCGACATAAGCTTTGCAGATGGATAGCCCAAGCCCTGTTCCGCCAAAAAGACGCGTTGTCGAGCTATCCGCCTGAGTAAACTGCTCAAAGATCTTCTTTTGTGCTTGTTCAGGGATACCAACGCCTGTATCCTCAATAAGAACCAAGAGATCAAAAATCTTGCCTGAGGAATCCTCGCGGACATCGCTTAAGTGCGCGTACAGTTTAACATGTCCTTGCTTTGTGAATTTAACGGCATTGGCAACAAGATTGATCAAAACCTGTTTGATCTTCATGTCATCACCGTAAAGAACAGCCGGAATCTTCTCGTCCACCTCAAAGCCAAGCTCGACGGCACGATTAGCGACGTTGCCAGAGACCACCTTAAAGGCCTCTTGAACGAGAGCATTGAAATCAACCTGGCTTTCATCGAGCATGATACGGCCCGCGATCGCCTTTTCATAATCAAGGATATTATTGACAATATTCAATAAGTGCTGACTGCTGGATTCGATGATCGACAAAAATTTCTTCTCTTTATCATTCGCCACAATCTTGCGCAAAAGCTGAGAAAATCCAATAATAGAATTTAAAGGCGTGCGGATCTCATGACTCATATT
>CAZAOD010000007.1:40402-43694 GCA_964486675.1 uncultured Planctomycetales bacterium
GATAAGAAATCGCTTTTCGCTTTTGTCGCGGCGACAGCTTCTTCACGCAAATGAACTTCTTCCTGATGTTTTTTAATGAGCTCTTCCTGGGCTTCCTTCAATTCCTCATGGGTTCTGTTCAGATCCTCAAGCAGTGTTCTTAAAGCTCTTTCGTTGGCCTTGAGGTCTTCATTGATCACGCGAAGGTCCCTTTCCATCTTTTTGCGGTCTGTGATATCCTGAACAAAACCAACATGGCGCGTGATCTCTTTTTTTTCATCCCGAACAACGGCGATCGAAACCTCCACATCCAGAACTTTTCCATTGCGACCTATCATCTGGCTTTCATAGTGATGATCCGAGTCACGCTCCCGAAGGCCTAGATCGCAAATGCGCTTCCATTCTTCAGGGGTGTAAAGAGTGCTGATATGCTGAAAATACAGATCATCATAACTTTTTCCCAAAAATTGCTCTGAAAAATGATTCCATGATACAAGGCGATTATTCTTATCCGTAACAATGATCGCGATGGCGGAATTTTCAAAAATAGATCGAAATTTTGATTCTGACTCACGCAAGATCTGTTCATGCAGCTTACGTCCTGTGATATCTCGGATAACGCCAATAGAGCCAGAGATATTCCCGTCCCCATCGCGCAAAACACTGATCGAAACATCCACATCGATCGTCGCCCCGTCTTGACGAAGCATCGTTGTTTCAAAATTCAGGCGAAATCCCTCGCCGCGAATATTCATTGCCCGGATCTTTTCCCATTCTTCAACAGGATATAATGATCTGACCGGTCGCATGTACAGCTCGTTATTCTCCATTCCCAAGATCTGCTCGGCATATTTGTTCCAAGAAATGATGCGCTCCTGGTTATCGGCAACCGTAATGCCGATAGCTGAATTCTCAAAAATAGTCCGAAAACGCTCTTCCGAATCCTTAAGTCTTCGCTCTGATTCGCGGCGTTCGGTAATATCCTCAAAGCTTTCTATGCCTCCGATCACATGGCCCATGGCATCATACAAAAGATCGGCGCGCTTAAGAACATAACGCTCAGCACCATCTTTACGACGGATAACGCACTCATAATTACGCAACGGCTTGCTGGCCTTAGGGTCGAATAATCCACAATTTTCTTCGCATGGCTTTTTGGCAAAAATCGTGCAGGGCCTGCCAACAACTTCCTGCGTCCGATAGCCCGTTATTTCTTCCGCGACGATGTTCCAGCTGGTGACATTGCGCTTAAGATCAACGGTAAAGATCCCCGCCGGCAGGATAGACTGCAGGGCTTTCTGCTGTTCTATCGAAAGATTAAAATTACCCTTAGAATATCTTGGCATTCTTTTTAAGAAATAAATGGCGAGAAAGAAAACGGCTGCGGCAACAGAACAAAGATCTGCAGGATCCTGAACGAATGATCCATTCAGCGCATTTCTGAAGACCCAATAAATAAGGCTTGCGACACACGCAAGCCCAAAACCTTCTAAGATGATCAAAAAAAACTTTTTCATCGATCTAAGATTTTTCATCATGGTCGCAGGCAATAAAAGGGCAGAAAAAAATCATATTAAGACGCTGGGTTCTCAAGCCGATCCTTGATCTTAATAATGACCTTGTCCGGTTCGATAGGCTTTAATATGTAGTCATCACATCCAGTATTAAAGGAATCCATGAAAGGCGCTTTATGCGCTGTGACCATGAAGATCGGGATGGCCTTGCCTTGAGGGGTTGCGACCTGCTCCTCTTTGGCGCGGATACGCCGCAAGACTTCGACGCCATCGATACCAGGCATCGCGATATCAAGCAAGATGGCATCATAGAACTTTTGTTCAGCTAAAGACTTATCATAGGCGGCCAAAGCCTCTTCCCCGTTCTCTGCCACATCGCATTCCGCAAGCCCTTCAAGAGTAGAAACAAGCAGCATACAATTATTCGGGTTGTCATCAACGACTAAAATTCTCCACATAAAGCCTCCTTGTCAAACTTATCATTGATTATAGAGCTGTTGCTTGCGGGCCTGCTGGGGTCGCTGTCTTTTTGATCGGCCCGATACCGACATCGAACTCAACAAATTTTTCATCATCTTTTATAAACGTGATCTGAAACTTTGTTGTTTGATAATAGTCAAATAGTTGACTGGGATTGGACGCGAAATTGGTTGTCTGAGAGAACTTTAATTCCTCATAACCAAGCTTATGCATATAGGCTTGAAACCCGGCGGCAATGTCGTTTAAGAAAACACCACACCCTCTTAAAAGGCCTTCCATGCCTTCGCTGCGCGCCGCACCACATGCCAAGGCAATGCTTTCAGCGATCATCTCCGGAATATACAAAATAATGATCCCGTTATCCTTTGCCTTAGGCCGCTCGATCAGAATAACCGATGTGTACACGCAATCCGCGGGACGCGTGATCTTCATCTTGCCCTGCCACTGCACGACCATTTTCTTCTCGATCTTAGGCTTTTCTTTAAAATTCTCCTCAAATCGTTGAAGAACGACTTTCTGAACAGCCTTGACCATGGACATGATCAGGTCAATTTCAAGCTGTCCAGACACCTCTTCTTCTTTGGGCTTTGAAAAAAACATGCCGAGGCCTCCTATTCTTTTATAGTATATTTATAATATAGCCTAAAGAATTTTAACAACAATGTCAATGGTTTCCCTTTAAAATCTTTTCTCATCATCAAGCCTATGGGACCGTTTTAACGATAAAAAAACGCTTATCCCCAGAGAATAAATGAACCTTGCCAAGATCATCTTGTCCGGCAGGATTATGCTGAAAATCAAAATGATCCACACGCAGAGAGTATTCCCCGGGATCCAATAATAACCGCGCAAAAAATACTTTAGAAGGCAGGGTCTGCCACGAACGAAGATCTGCGCGATTAGTATAGATATTAAATAAGCTGCTCAGGAGAATGGCGTTGATCTCAGCGGTTCGACCGAATTTTTCCTTGATCTTCTGCTGCAAGGCTTTCTCTAAAAGATATTTTCCGGCAGATGTCGCTATGCCTTTGGCAACGATACGCGATCGTTTATTTTCTAAGTTCTTGATCGCGATCGCGTTAATGTCCTGTACGATCTCAGTTCCTGATCTAAACGATATTTGCCCATCGTTCTCTGCTACCAGATCAGAAGAACGTATAACTGGATAATGACGATCATATTTTGCCAATGCCAGCGTCACAATGTTGCCGTCGGGCAGCGGGATCGGAACAACGATCTCGGTCTTAACAGGAGCCGGACCGTTATAATGAATAAGATAGACCTCCGCTTTCTTGGATTTCTCATCTAGGCTCTGGAAA
>CAZAOD010000007.1:43704-43917 GCA_964486675.1 uncultured Planctomycetales bacterium
ATCCACTGAGCGGTTGCCAATAAGTTTTCTTTAAGAATGGAAGGCATTGGAACCTGATAAAGACGCGCGTAATCATCTGTGTAAACTCGCGCCGACTTCTTGTACGAAATAAACGCGTTATTATAGCCTTCGGGGTTAAGGCTCGCTTCATAAAGCACACCCATGAGAAGGCGCGCAAAAGCATCTTCTCGGTAAACATTGTAGCGGCCGGGA
>CAZAOD010000007.1:43927-45151 GCA_964486675.1 uncultured Planctomycetales bacterium
ATCAAGACCCGCTCAAAATCTTCCCCCGCGTAAGGAAGCGTATACTCATTGAAAAGCCATGAGCCAATAATGCCCGTGACCGATTTGGTATAAAGTTTTTCGTATTCTTTCTTTGCTTGCTCAAAAGCATTATTACTTTCTTGATAATCCTTGCAAAGATGCAAGAGCATCCCCCGGTCTAAGAAATAAAGCAATCGATTGTTGGCTCCATAATGACGCTGATTCTTCTCAAGAAAGGCCTTAGCGCGAGCGCAGTCATTGCGCGCGGCGAGATTATGAATGCTACAGGAGATCCCGGAAGGGCTCACACAGGAAGGTAACAATAATAAAAAAAGGGATCCTACGATCAAAAATGCTATCGAGGATCCCTTGCTTTTTTCTGTCATGCTCGCTTACAACCCAAAGGCTTTACGCGAAACGATCTTTTTGATCTCTTTTTGACCGATCCAAACTTTTTCATTTGTGGTCAGATCGACAAGCTCAAGATTGACTTGATAAAAGATAACGTACTTACCGGAGATCTCATCTTTGACAGAGCTGATAATGCCCTGCAGCATAAAGTCAGCACCTGTTTCTACGTTCATCTTTCGGGCTGTCTCTCGGGAAGCGTGCAAAGACTGATCTTCTTTTTCCGTGCGCAATTCCAAGCGCTGCGGGCTTGAAGCAACAAATTTGGCACGTCCCGTATTGATCAAGCTCTGCTCGAGATCACTGACGAACACCTGAGGATCAATATGTTCTGAAGTTTTGTTCATGATCGTCCCAACGATCACCACGGGAACCCTTCCGTTTTTTCGGTCGAACTCGCTCAACCAAGCATGCGAGACGCAGGACTGGATCATTTCCTGGGAAACCAGGCGTGAATCTGAATCATTCCAACTTCCACTAAGATCAACTGTTCTTGATGTGTCGGTACGCGTGACCTTAATGGAACTGCATCCACTCAAAACACTCACGATCAAAGCAATAGCTACCGCAATACAATATCGATCCTTCATAGCTTCTACCTTTCTTTAGAAATCTGGCGGAGCACTTTGCGGCTGTTGGCTGCAAAGTACAACCGTCAGTCTTTTCTATATTTGCGATAACCTCCCCCTTCGGGTTTGGAGGTTATCGCTTAAAGAAGACTGGCGGAGAAGGAAGGATTCGAACCCTCGAGGGACCGCAAAGCCCCTAACGGTTTTCAAGACCGCCGCATTCAACCACTCTGCCACTTCTCCCTAA
>CAZAOD010000008.1:0-42337 GCA_964486675.1 uncultured Planctomycetales bacterium
ATTCATTCGTATAATGGTGATCAATGTTCAAAATAGGTTTATCGTCCTGGATGATAAACCTATTTTGAACATTGATCACCATTATACGAATGAATCGTTTGGAACGATCAATATTGTAGATCCAAGCGCTTCATCGACTGCAGAAGTACTTTTTTTTCTGCTACAGCAATGGGGCGCAGATTTTTCCAAAGAGATCGCGTATTATTTATATCTTGGGATCCTGACGGACACAGGTTCTTTTCGCTATCCGAGCACAACTTTCAGGACGCATTATGTCGCCGCCCAGCTTCTTAAGTTCGGGATCGACCCTGCAAAGATCTATCATGATGTTTATGAAGATCTTAAGCCGAAGCACTTATTGAATCTTGCGCGGATCATTGAGAAGGTCAGGTATTCCCATCAGGGGAGGGTTGCGTGTGTTTGCTTGCCGTCTGGGATGTTAAAAGCTCATCAGAAAGAATTTGATCTTAAGGACAAGATATTTTCTTGTCTTCGCATGCTGAAAGATGTCGAGGTCATGGTTATTCTTTCTCAAGAATCAGCAAGGAAGGTGCGCGTTAATTTACGATCTGCGGGATCTGTGAACGTAGCTGCTATCGCGCAAAAGTTCTCCGGAGGAGGCCATAAAGCCGCGAGTGGCTGTACGCTGGAGCAGCCTTTAGCGAAAGCCAAAAAAGCTGTTTTAGCACAGATATTAAAGAAGGTGTCTATCCATGAGCGCTAAACGTTTTTCTCCTTTTAATGGTATTTTGATCATTGACAAGCCCGCTGATATTACTTCGCATGATGTGGTTGACGTTGTCAGGCGTAAATTAAATATGCGTCAAGTCGGCCATGCAGGCACGCTGGATCCTTTAGCTACGGGCGTCTTGGTTATTTTGCTGGGGAGTGCGACAAAATTGTTTAATAAATTTTCATCGTGCGACAAGGCCTATACGGCAACCATGACACTAGGCCTTATAACGGATACAGCAGATATCCGAGGCAAGGTTTTGCAGCAGAAGCCATGGTCCCATATCCATGTCGATCAGATTGATTCAGTTTTTAAGGAATTCGTTGGAGAGATCGATCAGGTTCCTCCCATGGTCTCGGCCCTTAAGCATAATGGCAAACGATTGTATCAGCTTGCCCGAGAGGGGGTAGAGGTTAAGCGCGAGGCGCGCAAAGTGAAGATTTATTCCTTGAGTTTGCTGCATATTCAGCCTCCGAACGTGCAATTTGCCCTTGAATGTTCCAAGGGGACCTATGTTCGCAAGATCGCTGAAGACGCAGGAAACCTTTTAGGCTGTGGCGCTTGCATATCACAGATCCACAGGACGAAAGTCGGCCGTTTTGATGTTTCACAGGCGGTCAAGCTTGAAGATTTCTCTGAAAAGGATGTTCTTCCTGTGAATTTGGCAGGTGTTGATAAATGATCATTAGACTATGTTCAAGATTCTCCTAGATCGTCAAAAAAAGATTAAGCAGTTTGTCCGTCCTGTTGTTGCGATCGGCATCTTCGATGGGGTTCATCGAGGGCATCAAAAACTTATCTTGAGAGCTGTCGCTCGAGCGCGTCAAATATCAGGAACATCCATCGTTTTGACATTTTTTCCACATCCTGTTCATGTGCTTTATCGAAAAAAAGACCTTTCTCTTCTTGTTTCCTTGGAGCACAGATTGAGGTTGATTCAGCAGCTGGGTGTTGATGCGTGCATGGTCGTGCCATTCACAAAAGAATTCGCTAAGCTTAGCGCTGAAGATTTTGTTCGTGATTATTTGTTTTGCAAGATCGAAGCTAAAGAAATATTTATTGGACAAAATTTTCATTTTGGCAGAAAGCGCAAAGGGGATAGCAAAGCTTTGCAGTCCTTGACAAAGATGTATGCGATTCGGGCAAACGTCATAAAATCTGTTTGTTGTGGCGGTAACGTTGTGAGTAGTTCACGCCTAAGACACCTTGTCAAAGATGGCAATTTTTCCCTTGCTAAGAAATATCTTAATCGTGAAATCACATTTGTTGGTCACGTTGTTCGCGGGGATCAGCGCGGACGCGCGCTAGGGATCCCGACTGCCAACATCAATTGTGGTCCTGAGATATTGCCGCCCTTAGGTGTCTATATCGTCTGTGCCGTGGTTGGCGGCCAAAAGTGCGAAGGGATCGCCAATGTCGGATATCGTCCTTCGTTCGAATCTTCTCGAAAGAAGAATATTGAGGTTCATCTTTTCGATTTTCATCGTAATATCTATGGTCAAAGGATCGAGATCCAATTTCTTAAAAAGATCCGTAATGAAAAAAAGTTTTTATCCCCCTGCAATTTTCTGCATCAATTTCAACGCGATAAGAATATCGCAATTGATTTTTTTCTTAAGCATACACGTAACTAACCTGCCTTTATTTTATTCTTTTTTATCTCTGTCTCTATAAAATACATGATCTAATTTTCATATTTTATTATTGACAATCCCATCTATATTTAATATACTCCAAATTGTGGGATAAAGTGGAGGAAAGTGGAGTATACGATGTTTTACGGAGAATATGACCACAGCATAGATCGCAAAGGACGATTAATCTTACCGTCGAGATTCCGGGAGATCGCGCGGGAGAATAATATAGACCGCTTTTTTCTTACGCGGGGGCTGGATAAATGTATTTTCATGTTTAGCGAGCATGAATGGGCCGCCCAGGAGCAAAAGTTTAAGACGATGTCCTTTACGAAAAAAGAAAGCCGTAGCTTTAACCGCATGTTCTTTGCAGGCGCGGTAGATATTGTCCCAGACAAGCAAGGACGTTTTATTATACCGAGCTATTTAAAAGAGTTTTCCGGCATCGCAAAAGATGTCATGGTCGTTGGAGTTTCTTCACGTATTGAGCTGTGGGATAAGAAAACATGGGAAGAATTTTATCGAACGACACGTGATTCTTTTGAACAGATCGCGGAAAACATCTTGGAGATATCCTGATGGTCGCAATGATAGATAAAACATATCATATTCCAGTTCTTTTAAAGGAGGTCTTGGACCTTTTAAACCTGCGTCCTGGATCTTGCGTGATGGACTGCACGCTAGGATTGGCAGGGCACAGTCAGCATATGGTCAAGCATATTAGCCCAAATGGATTTCTGATCGGCATTGATCGTGATGCGGATTCATTGGCGATCGCGCAAGAGAATCTTGCGGAATACGCAGGGCATTGTGCCTTGATACAAAAAGATTTTCGATATCTGGATAATGTCCTCGATCAATTAGCGATCAAGGAAGTTGATGCTTTTCTCTTCGATCTCGGCGTTTCTAGCTATCAGCTTGATACACCGGACCGAGGTTTTAGTATCCGTAATAACGGTCCATTGGATATGCGCATGGATCGCAATAGCTTCATATCTGCGTATGATCTGATCAATTCTTTATCGATAGATGAGATTTCTCTTATCTTAAAGAATTTTGGCCAAGAACGCTGGCATCGACGTATCGCGGATTGCCTCGTAAGAGAGCGGGTTAAGCATCCGATCGAATCAACTGAAGAATTGAAAAAGATCATTCTCAGCGCTGTTCCTCGGCAACAGCAACATCAAAAGATCCATCCTGCAACGCGCGCATTTCAGGCCTTTCGCATCGCGGTGAATCGCGAGCTTGAAGCTTTGGAAGCGGCTCTCGATAAGTGTATACCGTATTTACGCGCTGGAGGGAGGATAGCTGTTATTTCTTTTCATTCTCTTGAGGATAAGATCGTAAAAGATAAATTTCATAGTTTTTCTAACCAGGGAAAGATAAAGATTCTTACAAAAAAACCATTGCGGCCAGCAGATACGGAAATCGCGGATAACGCGCGCTCCCGTAGCGCACGGCTTCGTGTCGCAGAGCGCATTGGCAAAAAGGAGACTTGATGAGCCTAAGGAAGTTTTTTGTTTTATGTCTAACCGTGACGATCTTTTCGCTGATCTATATTCAAATGCAGGTAACGATCTATGATCTGGCTTACCAGGCAAAGCAGCGCGAAGATCAAGCGATGAAACTCGCGGATAATAATACACACGCGACTGTCAGTATCGCGCGATTGAAATCCGCTCAAAATCTGGGAACGTATTTTTTTGACGGAAATGGTGATGTTGATTTTGCTAGCCGTGGTAACATTATTGATGTTCAAGCAACACCAGCAGAGCTTGTCAAGGCTGACCGCGCTGTGTCAACGACCATCGTAAAGCGCGCGTCGAGTCTTTTAGACAAGGTTTTTGGGTTCAGATCTATCGCCGAAGCGAAACCCACACGATAATTATTAACTGAAGAAAACCTGTGTATTTCCGAAAAAGATCCCTTCGCTTTATCCTTCTCTTTATTTTTTTCATCTTTTTTCTTGGCTTTTTCACAGTTAAGCTCGTCTTAATTCAAGTATTCCGCTCATCCTACCTGAACCGTCTTGCGCAAAAACAACAGACGCATGTTATTTCTCTTGTGCCTAAACGAGGAACGATTTATGACCGACAGCTTAGGCCTCTGGCGCTGGATATCGCAGCCTATTCGCTATATGCCGCTCCGCGCATGATGAAGCCTGGCGACGTAAGTAGGGCCTTGGAAGCTCTACCTCGGATTATCGATCTTGATAAAAATCTTTTGCGGGATCGGTTGACGCGCGACAAAGGTTTTGTGTGGCTTGCGCGCAAATTATCATCGGATGACATGGAGAAAATTTTGGCGCTTAAGTTGCGAGGTATTCATTTTATGAAAGAAAGTAAGCGCAGCTATCCTGGTCACGAAGCTGCGGCGCATCTTTTAGGTTTTGCGGGAACCGATGGCCATGGCCTTGAAGGACTTGAGCTGAAATTTGATAAACTTCTTGCTGGGCGAGAGGGTGCGGCCCAAATATTGCGCGATGCACGTCAACAGGATCTTTTGATCGAACAAGTTCTTCTTAAGCCCCAGGATGGATTTGACCTCATATTAACGATCGATGATAACATTCAGTATTTCGTAGAGCAGGCGCTTGCCAAAGGGTTTCAGCGTCATCGAGCAATGAGCGCGAGTGTTGTTGTTCTTAACCCTAAGACAGGAGAAGTCTTGGCTCTTGCGAACCGCCCAACGTACGATCTAAACGAATTTGGTAAAAGTCATGAAGACCAGAGAAAGAATCGGGCCGTATGCGATATGTATGAGCCAGGCTCTGTTTTTAAGATCGTATTAACATCTGCCGCCCTTGAAAAGGGAGTTGTGCAGGAAGCAGATAAAGTTTTTTGCGAAAATGGCGCATATCGTGTAGCGAATCATACCTTGCACGATCATCACGCCCATGGCATGTTGACCTTTCGTGAGGTGGTTGAGCAATCGAGCAATATCGGCGTTGTAAAGATAGCGCAAAAGCTTGGCGGGTCAGTGGTCAACGATTACGCCCAGCGCTTTGGATTTGGCAAAAGAACAGGGATTGATGTTCCTGGGGAGATCAATGGATTTCTGAAGTCTTTTGGGCAATGGTCCAAAACTTCCATTGGCGCTGTCCCTATTGGTCACGAGGTAGGGGTAACAACGATCCAGCTTGCGTGCGCCATCGCCGCTATTGCCAATAACGGTATTTTGATGAAGCCCTATCTGGTCAAAGAGATCCGAGATAAACACGGAGAGACCATTGAAAGTTTTTCTCCTCACGTTGTGCGGCAGGTCATTGATCCTGCAACAGCAGAGCGCGTCAAGAGCATTTTGGCGGGAGCGATCGAGAGAGGGACCGGCAGGCTTGCAAGAATAAAGAATGTTGCGGCCGCTGGAAAGACAGGGACAGCGCAAAAGATCGTTTCTGGACGATATTCCCATGACCATTTTTATGCGACCTTTATCGGGTTTGCCCCTGTGGACGATCCTAAGATCGCCATGGCGATTATGTTCGATAATCCGCGCGGGACCCATTTTGGGGGTACGGTTTGCGCCCCAATCTTTAGGGAAATCGCAGAAAGTGTGTTAAAATATTTACAAGCTGAAGAAGCTATTCAACCTAAAATACATCATGCTACTGAAGAATCTAATAGCTGATATTTATTCAAAGCCTATTTCTGTTCAGCATCAATCATACGATATCCGTGCGGTTGTGCACGATTCAAGGATCGCCGGGCCGTCCAGCCTTTTTGTCGCGCTCAAAGGCGCTAAAGACGATGGCGCTGAATATGTGTCGCAGGCGATCGATCGAGGGGCTGTGTGTATCGTCAAGGATCATCGGCATCGCATCCCTTCTGTGGCTGATCATGTTTGCCTTCTGGAAGTGGACGACGCAAGAGCTTTCCTCCAAGAGATCGCGCATCGTTTTTATCAGCACCCCTCGTCTTGCGTTGACTGTATCGGCGTTACGGGAACCAACGGAAAGACCACCACCACTTATTTGATCGATTCGATCTTATCTTGCGCTGGAAAGAAGTGCGGCGTGATCGGGACGATCAACTGTCGGTTTGGCCACAAAACGATCCCGCTTAACAATACAACACCTCACTTGTTGGACCTTTGTGCGTATTTGTCTCAGATGAAGGAATCTGGATGCGCGTGCTGCGCGATGGAAGTTTCTTCTCACGCGCTTGAGCAGGGCAGGGTGGACGGCATTGATTTTCGAGTCGGCATCTTTACGAATCTTACCCAAGACCATCTGGACTACCATAAAGATATGGAAAGTTATTTTATGGCAAAAGCCAAGCTCTTTTTATCCCTTAAGGAATCCGCCACCGCCGTCATCAACATTGACGATCCATTTGGTCAGCGTTTGACCGGCATGGCCCGTAGCAAGAGGCTCTCTTATGGTCTTCATCATGGAGCGGATGTTATTGCTGAACATATTCAGCTCGGTTTTCGTGAGACAAACTTTGTTATGTCGATCGGTCGCAACCAGTGCCATATTACGACACGCCTTGTTGGCCAGTACAATGTCTATAATATTTTAGCGGCTGCGGCAGCATGTCATGCGTTGGGTGTAAAGATGGAAGATATCCGTCAAGGCGTTGAAAATATGGAACATGTTCCTGGCCGCCTGGAGTCCGTTGATTGCGGTCAGAAGTTCTCCGTTTTTGTTGATTATGCACATACGGATGATGCGTTGCGTAATGTTTTGATGAACTTGCGCGCGGTAAAGAAAACGAGGATTATCTTAGTGTTCGGTTGCGGTGGCGATCGCGATAAGTCTAAACGTGTTAAAATGGGCCGGGTTGCCAGCGAACTCGCGGATTTTTCTATTGTTACCAATGATAATCCCCGTAGCGAGAATCCTCAAGAGATCGTTGAACGGATCGTTGCGGGGTTCGCGCACGACCGCTACCTGATTATTCTTGATCGCAAGGATGCGATTGCTCGTGCATTGGCCATGGCGCAGGCTGGCGATGTTGTTGTTATCGCCGGCAAAGGACATGAGAACTATCAGATCGTAAAAGATAAGAAGATCCATTTTGATGATCGAGATGTTGCAAAGGAATTTTTGTTATGTTCACGATAGAGGAGATCTTATCTTGCACCAACGGCAAGATCCTGAGTAGTTGTTCTAAGTTACGCGTGCGAGGTGTTTCGACGGATACGCGGACTATTCGTCCCGGGGATTTGTTCGTTGCTTTGAAAGGGAAGAATTTTGACGGGCATCAGTTCATCAAAAAAGCGATCAGAAAAAAAGCGAGCGCCTTGCTCGTGTCCCAGAAGATATCGTTACCCCACGTGCGCATCCCTATCGTCGTCGTTAAAGATACGTTGCGGGCATATTGCGCGATAGCCAAATATCATCGTGAACGCTTTTCGATCCCTGTTATAGCGCTGACAGGAAGCGTTGGAAAGACAACAACAAAAGAGCTTACAGGAAAGGTCTTGTCCTCGCATTTCTGTCTTCTAAAGAATTTCCAGACAGAGAACAACGAAATTGGTGTTGCTAAAACGTTATTACAACTGAACGATAAGCATGAATTAGTTGTGCTTGAATTCGGCACGAATCATTTTGGGGAGATCGAAAGGCTGACCCGTATGGGCCAGCCAACCATCGCGATCTTGACCAATATCGGCGATTCCCACCTGGAGTTTCTCAAAGATCGCCACGGCGTCTTTAAAGAAAAATCGAATATTTTTCGTTGCTCACCGCGTATGGAATGTATTATTTATAATGCTGATGATGATTGGCTTAAGACGATCGGTGTCCGGCATCCAAAGGCGGATGTGCTTAGGTTTTCGATCAACAGCAGAAGCCATTATCAGGCTAAGAATATAAAGGCGAAAGGTATGCAGACAGTGTTCCAGGTTGGGCGGGAGGAGTTTTCTCTCAAGACGTTATCGAAAGATAATGTTTACAACGCGTTAGTAGCGATCGCGCTTGGGCACAAGTTCCGTGTCCCTTACGCGCAGATTAAGCGATCACTGTGGAGTTTTAGATTTCCAAAAGGGCGTCAGAACATCCTGAAGATCAATGGACGCTGGATCATTGATGATACGTATAACGCAAATCCAACATCCGTATCCTCGGCCCTAAACGTTTTAGAGCTTTTTCCATCTTCGGGTAAAAAGTGTTTTGTCTTTGGAGACATGAAAGAGTTAGGACGATCCTCGCGCATAGCGCACCAGCGTGTTGGTCGTCTAAGCGCCGATAAGGGAGTTAAGCTATTTCTGACTTTTGGCGCATGGTCCCAGATAGCCTCAGAACAAGCACGTAAATATGGAGTTGAAAGCTATCATTGTTCACGGCAAGAAATGATCGTTGAATATCTTGCGCAAAAAACTTTGCCTGCAGATGTGATCCTTATCAAAGGTTCGCGTGGCATGCACATGGAACACATTGTGAATAAAATACAGGCATGTCATTTTTAATGTAAAATCCTTTTCATTTCCAGCCCATCTATATATAATAAATTTATTCTTAATAGGAGTATTATATGTTGTATTTTTTATCCGAATTCCGGGATTTTTTCTCTTTCCTTAATATTTTTCGCTACATCACTTTCCGTTCGGGCGCCGCGGCTTTTACATCTTTTTTTCTATGCTTGATCTTGGCGCCTATCTTTATTCGGAAATTCCAGAAGGATGAGGTCAAAGAAGGCGTGGACAGGGATTATTGTCAGGCGCTTTCAGAGGTTCAGAAATATAAACAGAGCACGCCAACAATGGGGGGCATTTTTATTGTCCTCAGCATTTTATCTGCGCTTTTTTTGTGGGCTGATCTGTCTAATTTATACGTTCTTTTGACGATTTTGACAATGTCAACCCTTGCTGTGCTGGGCTTCGTTGATGATTATTTAAAGATTTGCCAAAAAGGTCATCGCGGTCTTTCCGGCGGGACAAAACTTTTCTGGCAATTCGTTCTTGGATGCGTGGTTGGGCTTTGCGTCTTTGTCGCCCCGGACGCAACAACACGTCTGGACGTTCCTTTTTTAAAATCTACAATCATTTATCTTGATATCTTTTTTGTTTTTTGGGCAGCTTTGATCGTGATGAGTTGCTCTAACGCTGTTAATTTGACTGATGGACTTGACGGGCTGGCGATCGGCTGTGTTTTATTTGTCGCTCTTGGTCTGGGGGTTTTAAGTTATATTTCAGGTAATTTTAAGTTCGCGGAATATTTGTTCCTTCCATTTATCCCGGGAACGGGTGAACTGACGGTTGTCTGCGCTGCGATTCTTGGTGCAAGTCTGGGCTTTTTATGGTTTAATTGCTATCCTGCTTCGATCTTTATGGGGGATGTCGGCTCTTTGGCGCTCGGCGGAACATTGGGAGCGATAGCGGTCTTCATTAAAAAAGAGATCCTGTTGATCCTCTTGGGCGGTATTTTTGTTTGGGAGGCGCTATCCGTTATTTTACAGGTTTTTTCTATGAAGATTCGAGGTAAGCGTATCTTTAAGATGTCTCCGTTTCATCACCATTTACAACTTTTAGGGTGGAACGAGTCCAAGATCATTGTTCGTTTCTGGATCGTTGCGATCATTCTCGCCTTGCTTACCCTGACAACCATCAAGATAAGATAAATGGCCATCGATATAAAGAACAAGATCGTCACGATCGTCGGGTTGGGCCGCAGCGGTATCGCTTCGGCTCGCCTTGCCCTAAAACTTGGCGCTAAGGTCAAGATTTCTGATATTGCCCCATCAGAAAAGATCCGTGAAGCTCTTTTTAAAGCAGGCTTAGGCGATTTGTTTCTGATCGAAGGGGGGCAGCATACAAAAGAATTTATCCAGAAAAGCGATTTTTTGGTCTTGAGCCCCGGCGTTGCAATTAATGCTTTGCCGGTATCATGGGCAAGAGAAAAGAGCATTCCTGTCTTAGGCGAGATTGAATTTGCCTGGCAATATTGTCCATGTGATGTCATCGCGGTCACAGGCACTAACGGCAAGACAACCACCACAACGGTGATCGCTGAGATCTTAAGGTCATCAGGGCGCAATGCTTTCCTTTGCGGGAATATTGGAACACCTTTTTCGCAATATGTCCTAGAGCTTAAGAAAGAGGATGTCGTCGCTCTTGAGGTAAGTTCATTCCAGTTGGAAACCATTGAAACGTTTAAGCCTAAGGTGGCAGTTTTTCTGAATTTTAGCCAGAATCACCTTGATCGTCATCAGGACCTAGATGAATATTTCACGGCAAAAGCGCGTATCTTCATGAACCAAACACAGGAAGATTCTGCGGTCCTGAACTTTCATGAACCCTTGCATCGAGATCTATCGGCCAAACTTTCATCCCGTGTCCTGTATTATAATGAGCCAGGAGCTTGCGATCCCAGTGTTGTGAACCCAAACTTTCTCGCCGCTATTACTGCTTGCTCCGTCATGGGGGTCCCAGTGGATGTGGCTAAAAGATTTTTATCGACCTTTAAGGGTGTTGAGCATCGCCAGGAGTTTGTTCGCACCCTGGACGGCGTGGATTATATTAACGATTCAAAATCAACAACGGTCGAGTCCGGACGGTTAGCGATGATGCTTATTCAAAAACCTTTGATCTTTATTTGCGGGGGCAGAAATAAGCACCTTGATTTCTCTCCGCTAAGAGAGCTCGCGCGTGAAAAGATCAAGAAAATGATCGTTTTTGGTCAAGATAAAGAAGATTTAAAGCGTGTTTTTTCTGATATCCTGCCGCTTGAAGAGGGGAAAGATCTTGAGGATGCCGTTTGTAAGGCGCGCGCAGCTGCCCAGGCAGGTGATTGCGTTGTCTTGAGCCCTATGTGCGTAAGTTTTGATATGTTCGATAATTTTGAACATCGGGGAAGGGAATTTAAAAGAATCGTTCACCAATTATGATCTATGCGTGAGATCAGGATTTCAATCGCTGTTATTGTGATGATCTTAGTGGCCTTGGGCGTTGTCATGGTCTTTAGCGCAAGCAGCGTTTTCGCGCTGCGTGAGTTGGGATCAAGCACGTATTTTCTTAGACGGCATTTATTTTATTTAGCGACAGGCTTTGGGGCGATGATCGCGGCGATGCTCGTAGATTATCGTTTGTTGGCAAAATACGCGAAACCGATCTTTTTATGTTCGCTGGCATCTCTTTTGCTCGTTCTTCTGGCAGGGCGCGAGGTTTATGGGGCAAAGCGCTGGTTCCAGTTTTTTGGATTTAGCTTTCAGCCGTCTGAGCTGACAAAGATCGCGATGATCATTTACACAGCGGATTTTCTATCCCGGAAGCGGGAGAAGATACAAGATTTTTTCTTAGGTTTCATGCCGATCATGATGGCGCTGGGGGCTGTTTGTCTTTTGATCCTTAAGCAGCCTGACCTTGGAACAACGGCCTTGATCGCGGCTGTTGTTTTTATCATGATGTTCGTTGCAGGAGCAAGGCTGTGGCACATGAGCCTTGTTGGCTTCTTAAGCCTTCCAGTCTTAGTCTATCTGATCGCGAAAACACCGTATCGATTAAGGCGTATTCAGGCGTTCTTAGATCCTTGGAAGGATCAGCAAGGGGCTGGTTTTCAATTGGTTCAATCTCAGATCGCCTTAGGATCAGGAGGTCTTTTAGGCGTTGGCCTAGGAAAAAGTGTTCAAAAATTATATTATCTTCCAGCCGCGCATACAGATTTTATTTTGTCGATCATTGGTGAGGAGTTGGGCTTGTTCGGGACCGTATCGGTCATTGTTCTTTTTACGCTGTTGATCTGGCAGGGCGCGCGTATCGCCAAACGCTGCGAGGATCCTTTTGGATATTTTTTAGCCCTCGGGATCGTGGCGGTCATAGCGCTTCAGGCCGTTATCAATATTGGCGTTAGTATCGGGGCTTTTCCGACCAAGGGATTGCCGTTGCCGTTTGTCAGCTATGGAGGATCAGCACTGGTTGTGCAGATGATCTGTGTTGGTCTTTTGCTGAATATCTCACGAGCACAGGATCTTGCGTAGGTAAATATGAAAATTATGATAGGCGCGGGAGGCAGCGGAGGGCATGTTTTTCCTGCTTTGGAGACAGCCAAGGTTCTTGCAAGTCAAGGACACGAAGTTGTTTTCTTGACGACCCATGGTCTTGCTTTTGATCTTGTGCGCAGGCACCATTTTCAAGCTTGGGTCATAGCGTCTGTGCGCATGAAGCTCACTTCTTTTTTTAACGCGATCAGGGAAGGATTTCAGATGGTTTACGCCATCTATCAGGCATGGGTATTAATGCAGGATATTGATCCGGACGTTGTTGTTGGTTTTGGGGGATACGGCGCTTTTCCCGTCATTGTAGCCGCGATCATGAGGCGAAAGCCGACTTTGATTCACGATCAAAACGTTGTCCCGTCATGGTCAAATCGGGTCTTAAAAAATTTTGTGAATAAGATAGCGATCAGTTTTACAAAGAGCGAAGATTATTTTCGGTCATCAAAGACCGTTTTAACCGGATGTCCCTGCAGGGACACTCCGCCAGCAAAATCAAGAACGGAGATCTTTCAGCAATTTCAGCTTTCGCCTCAACGGAAAACGATCTTTGTTCTGGGAGGAAGCCAGGGAAGCCGCAAGATCAATGCAGCGTTCTCTTGTGCGGTTGAGCTGCTAAGCGAAAAGATCATGTTCCAGTTCATTCATGTTTGCGGTCATGCGGATTATAAGGACCTTCAGCTTCGATATCGATCGCTAAAGATCCCATATCAGCTTTTTGATTTTCTGGATGATGTTCAATCCGCTTATGCGATCGCGGATCTTGTTGTGGCGCGTTCAGGGGCGGCAACGGTCTGCGAGATCTTAAGTTTTCAGAAGCCAGCCATACTCATCCCGTACCCGCTAGTGCGCGTTCACCAGAAGGAGAACGCTGAGATTGTCTGCGAGCAAGGTTTGGCGACGATGATATCTGATGAGATGTGCACGGTCCAAAGCCTGTCCGATGAAATTACAAGACGATTAAAACAGCATCCATCAAAAGATGTGCCGGCGAAGGATCCCGGTTTGCATACGGTAAAGCCCGCTTTACGCATTGCCGAAGAGATAGCATCCTTACTATGATGATAAAGAAGATTGCAATAATAAATATCGTATTTATGATCTTTTTTTCCAGCTATGCTATGGCTGCTCAAGGCTGGAAAGAAAATCGCAGCCGGCATTTTATTATTTATTATAAGAACGCCCCCAAGGAATTCATAAAGGCTGTCGAAGAATCAGCGGAAGGATATTATTACAGCATCGTTAAGGATCTTGGTTTTAGTAGAGATCAATTGTGGACCTGGGATGATCGGGCGCAAATTTACATTTATGATAACGAAGATGATTATCTTGTTTCTTCTCGTCAGGCGGGGTGGTCGAGCGCTTCGACGAGAATAGGATCGCGAGCGATCCAGACATATCCAGCGGCACATGGGTTCTTTGACTCCTTGTTGCCTCACGAACTTGGACATATTATTTTTAGGGAATATATCGGAGTTTCCTCTGATCTTCCTTTGTGGGTAGACGAGGGCGTGGCGATGTATCAAGAGAAGGCGAAGCGTTGGGGAGCCGATGAGGAAGTAAGAAAAGCGATCGCGGAAAATCGTTTTATTTCTCTCGCAGAACTTTCTCGAGCAAGACTTACATCCGCGACCGACCGGGAGACAGTGAATTTGTTTTACGCGGAATCTGCCAGCGTCATTCGGTATTTGATCACAGAGCACGGGGCGTTTAAATTTCTAAATTTTTGTCAGAATTTAAAAAAGGGCCTTAGGTTCGAAGATGCTTTGGAAAAAGCATATTATCGTTTTCAGACGATCGATGATCTTAATAAGGCGTGGATGGGGTATTTGAAGAAATGAAACACTATCATTTTATCGGCATTGGCGGTATTGGCATGGGAACGCTGGCAAGCTTGTTGCAGGAAAAAGGACACAAGATCAGCGGTTCTGATCTTAGAGATAATGTTTTGACATCTCGATTGCGCGCAAAAGGAGCAGAGATTGCGATAGGGCATAAGAAGGAGAATGTTCAAAACCCGGATTGCGTTGTTCTTTCTTCAGCGATCAATATTGACAATCCTGAGTTGCAGCAAGCGAGGGCGAAGGGTGTTAGCATTGTACATCGCGCGAAACTTTTAGCAGAAGTTATGGCTGAGAAAAGACTGATCGCGGTTGCCGGAGCTCACGGCAAGACGACGACCAGCTCAATGGTAAGCTGTGTATTGCGCGATGCTGGTTTGCAGCCTACGCTTGCCGTTGGAGGCATCATGAATAACGGTGACATGAGCGCTGATCTTGGGCAGGGAGAGTATTGCGTGGCGGAAGTCGATGAGAGCGACGGATCGTTCTTGCATTTTCATCCCTTTTATTCCATTGTGACAAATGTCGATTTTGAGCACATGGAATATTACAAGACCTGGGACAATATGCTTGGAGCCTATGCTCAATTTTTAGGGCAGACCCACCCCCAAGGATCCGTGATCGCTTGCGGTGATGATGCCCATTTAAGAAAAATGATCCAGCAGGAAAAGATCCCAAGCGTGACCTACGGGTTTTCTTCAGGTAACGATTTAACAGCAAGGGATGTTTGTTTTGACCAAGGAGACGCGCGTTTTCTATGTTGCGAGCGAGGCGTATGCCTGGGAGCTATAGAGCTGCGTGTCCCAGGCATGCACAACATCGCTAACGCGTTAGCGGTTGTCGCTTTATCTCGGCTGATCAAGCTTGACTTTGTGACCGTTCAGAAGAGCTTAAAGGAGTTTTCAGGTGTCCAACGACGCTTTACGCGCCGAGGTGAAATCAATAATATCTTATTTATCGATGACTATGCGCATCATCCAACTGAGATCCAGGCAACATTGGCAGCGGCGCGCTTGTTGGGCCGCAAGCGCGTGATCGCGATCTTTCAGCCGCATCGTTTTTCGAGGTTGAAATTCCTTCAAAAAGAATTCATCGCAAGCTTGCAGGACTGTGACTATCTTATTTTGACGGATGTTTATGCTGCAAGCGAAGAGCCTATTGCTGGGGTTGATGCCTCTACTTTGCATCAGCAATTAAAGGACCGCGAAGGGCGCACTGTCGTCTATCTTCATTATGACCAGATCGCTGAGCATGTTCGCGCCGTTGCGCGGCCGGGGGATCTGGTTATTACCTTGGGTGCCGGCAATATCAACCAGATAATAAAAGATATCATGGCGGGCATAGAAAGGTAATTTTATAAAATGTCTAAAATGACAGAAGAACAATTGTCCAGGGTCCTTAAGAAGCATGTTGGTGTTCTTATGGGAGGGTGTTCCTCAGAAAAAGAGATCTCCATTAAATCTGGCACCGGTGTTGTTAAGGCTTTGACCGAGACTGGATGCCGGGTATCATCCTTAGAGATCTCTACGGAGAACCCTGCGGATATTATTACGCTTGTGAAGGCTTCAAAGATCGATATCGCATTCATCGCGTTGCATGGGCGTTTTGGCGAGGATGGGCGGATCCAAGAGATTTTGGACAGCATTCAGATGCCCTACACAGGATCAGATGCTGCAGCCAGTAGGACCGCGATGAACAAGCTTTCAACGTATCAGCTTCTGTGCGCAAATCATGTCCGCGTTCCTTCATTCCTTGCGTTTAACAGGTCGGATGAAAAGAAGATCAGAGAAGAAGTAGGGTTGGTTTTTGCTGGAAAGCCGGTTGTGGTCAAGCCGGTCAGCGAGGGCTCAAGCTTTGGAGTGACCATTGTGAAAGATTATCAGCAATTATCTCTTGCGGTCCAAGATGCCTTTTCTTATGGTGATCAAATATTGATCGAGGCGTATATTCATGGAAAAGAATTGACAGCCGGCATTTTAGGCAATACACTTTTACCAGTTGTTGAGATAAGACCTAAAAATCCTTTTTTTGATTATAAGGCAAAATATCAGGCCGGCATGACCGATTATATCGTTCCGGCAGAGATCGATTTTATCGTCGCCCAGCAGATCCAGCAGATCGCGTGGCGGGTCCATCGAAGCATTGGGTGCCGTCATTTGTCGCGCGTGGATGTCCTTCTGGATGAGAACAATATTCCATGGGTCCTAGAGATCAACACGATCCCTGGTATGACCGCGACAAGTCTTTTGCCTAAAGCCGCGGCTGCGATAGGGATCGATTTTAAGGATCTTTGCCTTAACCTTGTGCGATTAGCTTATGAGCCAGAAAAATAAGAAATTTACCAAGCCTCGTTCATCGCAAAATGTTCCTCTTTTGCGGACGTTGTTCAGTTTGTTGTTTTTTGGCTTCTTTTGTTTTTTGATCATGCGCAGCACAGCGGCATGGATCACAAATTCTTCGTATTTTCGTATCAAAAAGATCACATGCTCAGCGCCTTCGAGGGCGCAAGAATTAAAGCGTTTTGGATTTTTAAGTGATCAGAGCATTTTTTCTGTTGATCTTGCTGTGTTGCAAAAACAGCTGATTCGGCTTTTTCCAGAGGCGAGGGACATCCGTATCATGAGACGGTTTCCGGATGAGATTTATATTGATTTAAAAGACCGTCTTCCTTTTGCGATCGTTGTTTTTCACGATCAGCGTTTTGTTGTTGATCGCCAAGGATATGTGACGGCCCAGAATGGCTCCTTAGACGCAATGCTGCCCCTTATTCAAGGCGTTGCACGGCCAAAGATAGTGTCCGCTGGCCAGCTTATTGCAAGTCAAAATCTGAGGATCGCTCTGAACATTATCGAGATCTTTCAGAAAAATCTTACCTTGGATTCATTTCATATCGTACGTATCAATATCGAGAATACTTCAAAGATCATTTTTTTTCTTGGAGAAAAACTTGAGGTCGTCTTAGATAGAGAATCCATTGAGAAGCAGATCGAGACGTTGAGCCTTATTCTTAACAAAGCAAGGCTGGATTGGGAGCGTATCCGTTATATTGACCTACGCTTTGCTCAGCCTGTGATCAAATACGTCGATGACTAAAGAAGCTATTGTTTGCGGATTAGATCTTGGCGTCTACAGGCTTAAGGCCTGCTTGGCGCGAGTCGACCATGCCCATACTCCAGAGATCATTGGTATTTCGCAGGTCGCGACCCGAGGTATTCGAAAATCGTCCATTAGCGACCTGCAAGATGTTTCAGATGGGATAAGCCGCATCCTCAACGGTCTTAAAGAAAAATCAAAGCTGGAATTTAAAGATGTTCACGTTGGATTGGGCGGGCATTTTATCCAGCATAGGAAAACACACGCGATTATACCTTTAGCCGACAAGGGAAATAAGGTTATTACAACTTTCGATATCAAGAAGATCAATCATCAGGCCTGTTTGCTTGGGATCAATTTGGATGAAAAATTGGTCCATGATTTTCCGGTCCAATATGTTGTCGATGGGTTTAATATGGCGGCCAATCCTTTAGGGCTTCATGGGCGCAAACTGGAAGCAAACATCCTTATCGCGGTGGCGCAGAGTAATCTGATCAGCAATATTCACAAGGCGGTCCAGCAAGCCGGTTTTGATATTAAGACGGTCGCTTCTTCATCGCTGCGATCAGCGGATGCCTGCCTGACAGATGATGATAAAAAAAGAGGATGTATCTTTATTGACATGGGTGCTGAAGCGACGAGTGTGTTGATCTTTAAAGAAGGCATGCTTAAAAATTTAGGTATTCTTAATTACGGTAGCGACCAGCTTACGGAAGAAATGAGCCGAAAATTGAATCTTCCATTTGACCTGGCAGAGGATATCAAGCGTTCCTACGCGATGGTGTTGGCCGGCGATGGTGAGGCAATGGTCAAGGGCGAGATCTTGGTCAAGCGCGATACTGGCTATGTGACGATCGATCGTCAGAGCGTTTGTCAAGTCGCGACGCCATGGGCTACGAACCTTGTTGAGAAAATCCATCAGCTCGTTCGACAGGCAGATTTAGAGCACCATCTGTGTGCGGGTATTTTTGTCGCTGGAGGGGGAGCGTTATTGGCCGGGTTGCTTGAGTCCATGGAGCAAAAATTTTCTGTCCCGACAAAGGTCGCGAAGATCCAGATCGAAGTAAAGCAGTTGAACAATCCGGCCGTGTATGCCGGGTGTATCGGATTAGCTGTCCAGCGATCTTTCAGTGGCCTTCCTGTTCCATTCTTGCAAGCACATCAACAGGGATCCATGATGCAAAAGATCACGTATCGCCTTAAAGAACTTTACCAGGAGTATTTCTAATGTATGAATTGAGAGGAAAGCGTGTTGTTGTCACAGGGGGTGCTGGATGTATTGGTTCTCATGTCGTTGATCAACTGTTAGCCGCTGAGGTAAAAGAAGTCGTTGTCATTGATAATTTTAACCACGGCAGACGTGAAAATCTGCAAGACGCGCTTTCAAGCGGTCGCGTCACGATCGTTGAGGGGGATATTCGTGATGCAGGTATTTTGGATCGTGTATTTTCAGGGATCGATTATTGCTTTCATTTAGCTTCCTTGAAGATCATCCAATGCATGGCAGAACCCCGCCACGCGCTAGAGGTGAATGTCGTCGGCACCTATAACATTCTTGAAGCGTGTGTTAAGCACAAGGTCCAGAAAATTGTTCTCGCGTCCACAGCATCTATCTATGGACAGGCAGATGCTTTTCCTACCAAAGAAGACCATCATCCTTACAACAACCGGACATTCTATGGGGCTTTAAAGATGGCGGACGAGCTCATGCTTGCATCGTTCTTCCAGATGTACGGATTAAAATTTAATATTCTTCGCTATTTCAATGTGTATGGACCCCGCATGGACGCTTGTGGTAAGTACACTGAGGTTTTGATCCGTTGGCATCGTTTGATCCAGAAAGGAGAGCCGCCGTTGATCTACGGTGATGGCAAGCAAACCATGGATTTCATTTATGTGGGCGATGTTGCCCGGGCTACGATCCTAGCTTTAACCTCTGATACTTGCAGTGAAACCTTTAATTGCGCAAGCGGCAAGGAGACATCTTTAAGCGGATTATGCCAAGCACTGCTGCGCTCTATGGGATCTTCGCTTAAACCGAAATATATGCCAATTCCTGGCGACCGCGGGAAGATCGAAGTTTATCGACGTAAGGCAAATGTGGCCAAGGCAGCTAGATCGTTGCGATTTAAGGCCAGGGTTGATCTTGCGCAAGGATTGATCCTTTTAACACAGTGGCTTGATGGAACAACGAATATATGATCCCGATCACAAAACCATTTTTAACAGAAGATGAAGTGGAGTTAGCGCGACAGGCAATCCTTTCCGGATGGGTCACGCAAGGACCCCGTGTTAAGGAATTTGAAGATAAATTTGCCTCTTTTGTGGGTGCTAAATATGCGTGCGCTGTTTCCAGCTGCACGACCGCTCTTCACTTAGCACTGCTGGCTGTCGGCGTAAAGCCTGGGGATGTTGTTGTGACTGTCAGCCATTCGTTCATCGCAACAGCAAATAGCGCTCGTTATTGCGCGGCGGAGCCGGTTTTTGTTGATGTGGAAAAAGACGGTTACAATATGTGCCCCGATCACCTGGAAAAGATCTTAACGCAAGAGTGTTTACGCGATGCGCAGGGTTTATGGTATCGTCACGTTAAGGATCTTTTGCATGTCGAATCACCATTGACACTGATGGCTAACGATCCTTCTAGGCGGCTTGGACGCGTTGCCGCGATCATTGTTGTTCACCAGCTGGGTTTTCCATTTCAGATGGAACGCATTCTGACTCTTGCCAAACGTTTCAACATTCCCGTAATCGAAGACGCGGCTTATGGTATTGGAAGCGAGATTTCTGTCGATCAGGGGAAAACTTTTGAGAGGATCGGCAAGCCTCACGGGGATATCGCGTGTTTTTCATTTCATCCGCGAAAGATCCTCGTTACAGGAGAAGGGGGAATGCTGACAACTAACAACCCAGCGCACGACTCTTTTTTCCGTCTTTTTCGCCATCAAGGCATGGGCGTTTCAGACTTAGCGCGCCATCAAGCGAACAAGGTCATTTTAGAGGAATACCTAGTGACAGGATTTAATTATCGCATGAGCGATATTCAGGCATCAATAGGATTGGGACAGCTTAGGAAATTGCCGCTTTTGCTGACAAGGCTCAAAGAGATCGCTGCATTCTATACGGATGCGCTTAAAAAGATTTCATGGCTTCGGTTGCCAGTGCAGGCTCCATGCGCGATCAATAATTGGAGTTCTTTTCCTGTGCGCTTAACGCCGCAGGCGCCTGTTAGCCAAGAGCAATGCATGCAGAGACTTTTGGATCGAGGGATCGCCACCCGTCCGGGGGTTATGAATGCCCATCGTCAGAAACCTTATCGGTCGAGCATCTGGAACCTTCCTGAAACCGAGAAAGCCCGCGATGCAACGATCCTTTTGCCGGCTTTTTATCAAATAACGGAAGAAGAGTTGCGCAGCGTTGTTCAGGCCCTTGCCGATATCTGATCGCAAGAAAAGGAGAGACATATGGTTTCTATTATTTTTCCAGCGTATAACGAACAGGATAATTTAGATACTTTATATCAGCGCTTGATTACCGCGATCACTTCTCTTCGTCAGGAAAGTTTTGAGTTTATTTTTGTGGACGATTGCTCTATTGACCGAACTCCCGATATTCTCAGGGCGCTGCGCCAAAAAGATGATCGCGTGAAGGTGATTCGCTTTGCCCGTAATTGCGGCGGTCATGCGGCGATCGCGGCAGGGCTGCGCTACGCGCAAGGAGACTGCGCGATCGCGTTAGCCTCTGACCTGCAAGATCCTCCAGAGGTTATTGTGGAACTGTTAGAAGCTTGGCGGCAAGGCACGAAGATCGTTTGGGCGGCACGTTCACAGCGAAAAGGGGAAAGTCTGTCCGTGAGATTCTTTTCACGTGTATATTATTGGCTTGTCAACCTGCTTACGGATGTCAAAATGCCGTCGTTGGGTGCGGATGTATTTCTTGTTGACCGCGTTGTGATCGAATCTTTTAAACAGATGCCAGAAAAACATACTTCGATCTATATGGCGCTCGCATGGCTTGGATTCCCGCAGAAAACAATTGAGTATGTCAAAGAACCCAGACATCACGGGAGATCAAGTTGGAGCTTGGCCAAGAAATTAAAGCTTATGACAGATTCTTTATTGGCCTTTAGCGATGTCCTTGTTCGCTATATCAGTATTTTTGGGCTTTTGACGGCTTTTGCCGGATTTACCTATGCCGGCTGGATCATTTTTCGCTATTTTGTCTTTGGCATTCCGGGCCAAGGATGGTCTTCGTTGATTGTCGCAGTTTTTGTTCTCGGCGGGATCCAGATGATGATGCTTGGGGTCTTGGGGGAATATGTGTGGCGCACATTTGACGAATCGCGTAAGCGGCCTCGCTTTGTCATCGAGTACACCGTCGGCCTCTAACCTTCAAAAAAAGATATCATTTTATGGCAAGAGTTGCTTTCATTCAGGATATTATGGTTGAAAGCATCGGTTATATGTCCATGGCTGCGGTCTTAAAGGCTCAAGGGCATGCTGTTGATGTTTTTTATTGTGATCCTTTTAATCAGCATGTAACACTTGCTGAGATCCAGCGATTCCAGCCGGATGTCGTTGGTTTTTCCGTTTTGACCCCCAGCGCTTCCTTTCTTTTGGATATCGCGCACAAGATAAAACAGCGGACCAGGGCTTTAACGATATTTGGAAATATCCATACACTGCTTTGCCCGGAGATCATTGAAAAGTCGTGCGTGGATATGGTGTGTCTTTGGGAGGGGGAGACCGTCCTAACGCAGGTCTGCGCGCAGTTAGACGCGAAGATGCCATATCAACATATCAAAGGATTGTGGGCAAAGGAAAATGGGCAGATCATTAGAAATGAAATGCCAGAGGATCTGATCGATCTTGATTCTTTGCCGTTTTATGACCGCGATATGTATGATAAATACTCATTCTTTCGCCACAGTGAGTATTTGCGTATTTCATTAGGAAGAGGGTGCCCAGCGAGTTGCGCGTTCTGTCATAGTTCTTTCTTGCGCCAGCATTACGGAGGCGGTAGGTATGTGCGTAAAATGAACCCAGAGAGGGCTATCGCAGAGATCAGGCATCAGGTCAAGCGACGTAAAAGAGTCAACTTCATTTTTTTTACTGATGAGGTGTTCTGGGTCACAAAGGATTGGTTACGTCGGTTCTTGAAGATGTATCAGGAGAGTTTTGCTATACCTTTCAGCGCGAATTTTCATTTTACATCCATTGAAGAAAGCGATATTAAGCTTTTTGCTGAGGCCAACGTGAACAACCTGATCTTTGCCGTTGAAAGTGGCGATGAGCATGTTCGATCAAGCCTTTTGCATAAACACGTTAAAGATCATGATATTCTTAAAGTCGCTGGATGGATGCGCGCGCACAGGATCGCGTATGTTTCAAGCGCGATGTTCGGGCTGCCACAAATGAGTTTCGATGCGCATGTGGCTCAGATCGATTTTTATCGCCGATTAAAGCCAGCGTATGTTTGGACGGTCTTTTTTCAAGCTTATCCTGGATTGGAACTGACGCAGCATCCAGATATTCGTTCACAGGCCCTTGATCAGAAAGAATTCGCGCCAACCGTTCACCATGATATGAGTATTAAGGGCAAAGATGCGTATCAGCTTGAGAATCTAAAGAAGGTTTATTTTTTATGCATTGCCTTTCCTTGGATAAGTGGATTTCTTATCTTTTTGTCAAAGCTGCGTCTTCCGATCATCTTTGACTTGTTGTTCATGGCTCATTTTTCATATTACATCTATCGCTTCGAGAGGGTTTCTTTTTTCCAGTTCCTTATTCATGTCAAGGTCTTTGGGGTCAATCCGTTTTTATGTAAGGTGAGGACATTCTTTCTCTCAAAAAAATATCATGATCAGGAGATGCCTTATGATAAATAAGAAAGATGCTGCGTTTTTCTGGATATCTTTCGCGATGCTTTTATGTGTCAGTTTTTTTGCGAAATTCGCGAGCGGATGGATCGTCCATGCGTTGTATGCGAGCAACAGCATGGATCTCTTGAACCTTCTGACAAGCGCGCGAGAACTCTTTCCGGTTGAGTTTTACATAGGACAGCTTGATGACCGATTTTTTGGCCCTCTGTCTATCCTTTCTTCCGGGGTAGCATTCCTTTGGCTTGGGCTAAGATTCCTGCCGCACTGGACCGCCGCAAGGATGTTCGTTTATTTTCTGGTTTATTTTGTGATCAGCAGATGGGAGACTTTCTTGTTCCCGCCTTATGGGGATTCTGCCAGCGGTCCGATGATGGAGGCTGTCTGGCTTTTGCAGAATAACTTTGATTTTATTAAGCTATCACAACAGCCTTTGTTCATCGTCGGCGGGCCAAAAGCGTATCTTTTTTCTCTGTATCCTGCTTTTCAGGCCTTGCTGATGAAATGCACGCCTACGCCCCAAGCGTATTTGATCGTCAGCCATGGGATCACCTACCTTCTTTCGGCTGCTGTGATGACACTATTTTTTAAGATCTTGCTGCGTATTTGGGATGCTCCGAAGTCTTTTTTGTTAACATTTTTATTTTTGTCCTTGCCTTTGACTCAAAGTCAGGTTGAACAGATCAACATGGAAGTTCCAACCCTGATCTTCATCGTGGCAGCTTTTTATTATTTGGCCAAGAAGGATGTCTTGAAAGCTGCTGTTTTTTCAGGATTAGCGATATTCGTCAAGATCTACGCGCTTTTTGCTGCTGCGACGATATTTGTTTCAGGTTTGTTTTTATTCTTTTTAGATGAAGAAAAACGTTGGAAAAGATTGGTTCTTTTTTCATCGCTTTTAGCTATATTTTTTGCATTTTTAGGCGCATGGTTGCTTTGCTTTGTTATCAATCCTGCTGGTAAGGTTGACAAGGTAGGGCCGCTTCAAGGTTGGCCTTTAATGAGGCAATTTCCGATCACGTATCTCTTTGTTATCAGTTCGATCGTTTATGTTATTTTTGCGTGCCGGGCGATCAAGCAAAGATCATGCGGGTATGGTGCAGGATTGATTTCGTTCGTGAAAGAGAACTTTGTTGTCACGACGATGTTCATTGCTGCCGCGGCATGGTTTGTCTTGTTCGCGAATTCATTATGGATCCCTCCGCGCTACACTTTGATCCTTTTTCCGTTTTTGATCGTCGCTATTGCGGCAGCCGCATTGTGCCTAATACGTAGCGAAAAGATCGTGCACCGCGCTTTGATCGTCTTGATCGGTTTTGCGCTTTTGTCCTCCCATGGAGTGGTCTATAAGCCGATCCCTCTTGAGGATTATAGCGTTTCAGAGAGAAGCTTGGAATACCGCAACGACATCAAATTGCATATGCGTATCGGCGAGATCTTAAGCGCGCGGTACGGCCATTTTACGATCGCTGCGCCTTTTAATTTTGCACAAATGCTTGCTTTTCCGCAGATAGGATTTGTTGACCGCAAGCTGGATATTATGATCTATTTGTTCCCGTGCCTTTATGGGGATGTGAAGAATTTTGATGGTATTGAGAATCTTGATCTTGCAAAGGTGGTGTGGCTTGGGGTTCATACGCCGTTTATGCGTCCGCCTTATTTTCCTTCCGGGCCTGGAGACTTTGTCCTTGAAAAGATATATATGGGTAATAAATACGCTGTCCTGTTTTTTGGCGGATATTCGATCAATGCCATCTACCATCAAGGACAGGCGTTCATTAAATTTCTGGAAAGCTCCGGATATTTAGATAAAGACAATAAAGTTTATCGTTAGTCTTTTGGTTTCTTGGTCCAGAGGGTGTAGAAGCAGAAGAACAGGGCCGATGGAAGAAGGTAGAAGACGATCCTGACCGCGGTGCATTGCAAGCGCCAAATAAGATCAAAGTGAGCGGTTGAGATGTAGACATATAACAGCACCAGCAAGAACCCCGCGAAGACTATTCCCATGATCCGCGATTCCTTGAGAGCGAACCATTTTCGATAGTTGATAAGCCCTACAATAAAGACAAGCCCCCAGATAAAGATCCATCCTGGCGAACGTATCGTGTAGAAATAGAAACCGATCGTTGTCAAAATACCGTTTAGATTAAAGTAGCTTAAATTTTGTGTTAAGGGATTAAAGAGCACCTCGCGTGTCGGGGGAGCCATGAATATTTTAAAAATAATATTCATCAGGCTTGCGCATAAGATGCCGATGAGCAGATGAAGGATTATCTTCCTTGCGGATGCTCTCTGGTCGCGCGGACCCCAGAAAAGGGTAGCGGATGTTGCGAGTATTAAAAAGAAAAGAAAAACATTTCCTTCATTCTTTGCAAGCGGCATGAGGCCCCAGAAAAGACCTGCCAGTAAAGCAACGCGGGGTTCATGTGTACGCACGGTTAAGACCATCAGGATCATGCTGGCAAGCAGATAATACGCCAAGAGGACATCGGCGTATTGGGTTGTGCTCCAGAAAATATAGAGTGGATTAGTTAGCAGAAGAAGAGATGCGATAAATGCTACAGGACGGTTGATGAATAGCGATAAGCCCGCATAGCAAAGCAATCCGCAGGAGACGCTGAACATGACCCCCGTCATTGAGGCTATAGGGACTAAATTTTTCTGAACAAGAGCAAAGATCCACGTATTGATCAAAGGGAGGAGCAGAGGATAGCTTGGTTGTGTGTGCCAGTGGAGGCGGGTGATGTCAGTCCAATGCTGCCCACCTTCTATCAAAAATTTAGCTTTCATATTGTACAGAGCCCATGCATCCCATCCTCCGTAAGGGTATTGCTGGGAGAGGATCCCGATTAATATAGAAGCTAAGACCCATAATAGCGTTTTTACGATATACATGCCTATCATGTTGTTGGCCGTGGTCTCTTTGGAAAGAAACGCAGTGAAAGGAAGGTATTTTACGTTTAGGGCGACAAGCGTGACGAGCAATGCGAGATGGACCAGGATGATGCCAAAAGCATGAAAGGAGCCATAAGTCAGAAGAAAGAAGAACATTAGGATCCCTGAGACCCCAAGCCCAAGCCCAATAGACAAAATCCCGTGCAAAAAGAAAGGAATACGTGTTTTTTCACCTAGAATAAGGCGGATAAGAAAGAATCCGATCGCGGAAGAAATGAGATAGGCGATCAAATTTACCATAAGGGCCTTTCTGCGATGATCTTCCCAAACGTGTTGATATAAATGGGTTGAGCGCCTATCAGCATCATGATGCTGATCGCCGCTTGAGGGGTCGAGCAGCTTAACACATTATAACGGTAGGCGGGGTTGTTTAGGTCCAGCACTGTAGGAGCGAGCGTGTATTGCGCTAAAAGAAAGCGTCCGTCGTTTCCTTCCGCAGTAGAATTTTTTTCACTTAAAAAACCTGCTTGTCGGATCCCTTGCAATCTTTCTTTGAGATCAGCGAACTCAATACTCGGATCAATGGGTGCTGGACGGGATATCTGAGATTTAGCGCTGATGAATCCAACAGCTAGATTCAGCGCGATCAGGACAGATGCAATAAAAATAATAAAGGTGCGGATATATTTTTCCATAAGTTTGATGCTTGATTTTAAAATATTATAACGTAAAGACATGTTATCCACAAGAAAGACTCTTGCGGCTTTACAGCAGCACATTCTTTTGGTATAACAGAGTATTCTTTTATCCTGACAGATGAAGAATAGAGCGCCGTGACCAAATTTTCCTTTTTAGGCAAGGAGAGATTTGGACCGGTGCAAACTCCTCTGTGAAGAAGTTTAGGAAATTTGCGCCTGACTCGATTTTCTAAAGTGAAATCTTTAGTAGGAGTCGAGACTTGCGCATCTCCTATATTAAAGATTTAGATGTAATGCGCCGTGACCAAATTTTCCTTTTTAGGCAAGGAGAGATTTGGACCGGTGCAAACTCCTCTGTGAAGAAGTTTAGGAAATTTGCGCCTGACTCGATTTTCTAAAGTGAAATCTTTAGTAGGAGTCGAGACGTGCGCATCTCCTATATTAAGATTTAGATGTAATGCGCCTGTCGTCCAATTGGATAGGACATCAGCCTTCGGAGCTGAGTGTTGGGGGTTCGAGTCCCTCCAGGCGCGTGTTTTTTTCTGCCGCCTGACGCGATCTGTTCAAAGAAATTCAATTCAAGCTTTACAATAAAATAATAATTCATTAAGATAAATGTCTTAATGACTGGAATTATCATGGACCCTTCTGAAGCATTACAATATACACCCCTTTATGATGATCATGTTTCTCGCGGTGCCCGTATGGTGCCTTTTGGCGGATGGGCAATGCCTGTGCAGTATACGGGCATTATTGAGGAATATTGGCAGTGCCGCAAGAGTGCCGCGCTTTTCGATATTTGTCATATGGGCGAGATCATTCTTCAAGGGGATCATGCGGTCGATGTTCTTGAAAAGATCGTGACGTGTTCATTGGCGGATCTTGGGGTCAAACGCTGTCGTTACGGGTTGATGCTCAACACCTCAGGCGGGGTTATCGATGATCTGATCGTATTCCGTTTGTCGGATAAGAAATATTTGCTCGTTGTCAATGCAGCAAACACGCGCAAAGATCTTGCGCATATTCAACGGTTCCTTGGTGGACAGGCCAGCTGTCAGGACATCTCTTCTCAAACCGGAAAGTTGGATCTGCAAGGCCCTTTGGCCAGGGAGGTTCTTGAGGCATTGTGCCCAGAGGTCGGCAAGCTTAGATATTTTCAATGCGATGAATTTTTGTTGTTGGATGAGCCTTGTTGGATCAGCCGTACTGGATATACAGGAGAATTAGGCTACGAGATCTTTTATCCCTGGTCGAAAACAAAAATATTATGGCAAAAGATTTTGGAAAATGATAAAGTGAAACCTGCCGGCCTGGGCGCAAGGGATGTGTTGCGTATCGAGATGGCGTACAGTTTGTATGGGCATGAGATCAGCGACGACATTACGCCCTTTGACGCGGGGCTGAATGCCTTTTTAGATTTTCGTAAAGATTTTATTGGGAAACCCGTCCTTTTAGAAAAAAGTAATAGGCCGGCCGATCATCAGGTCATCTATTTTGTGTCTGATGATCGCCGTTCTCCGCGCCAGGGGCACAAGATTTTTTCATTAGATCAGATGGTGATCGGGGAAGTGACAAGCGGCACGTTTTCACCAGCGCTTGAAAAAGGGATCGGCATCGGGCGCGTTGTTGCGCCGCGTAAAGATGTTGGAGAAAAGATATATTTTGGAACACAAACAAATTTTTGTTCTGGACGATCGGTCCAAAAACCATTTTATCAAAACGGAAGTTTGAAACAATAAAAGGAGTGAACTATGGCGAATCAGGAGGAATATTTTTTCACGAAAGAACATGAGTGGGTCTATTTTGAGGATAATGTCGCGGTGGTCGGCGTTGCTGAATACGCCCAAAACGCTTTAGGTGATATTACCTACGTGGAGCTTCCTGAGGTGGGCGCGGATGTGGAACAATTTGAACAGTTTGCTTCTGTAGAGTCTGTCAAAGCCGCCAGCGATATTTTTGCTCCGATCTCCGGTAAGATCATGGAAATTAATAAAAAGTTGGAAGCCAGCCCTGAGCTGATTAATAAGTCCTGTTATGAGAAGGGGTGGATCGCCAAGATCCAGCCCGCGGATCTCAATGAAAAAAATAATTTGATGAGCCAGGAAGAATACACCCAGTTTCTGGAAGGATTAGATACTTGAGCGGTTTTATTTCTAATACCCACGCCGATGTTCAGCAGATGCTGAAGGTCATTGGCGCTGGTTCGATAGACGATCTTTTTGCCGATATCAAGCCTCACCACCGTCCTCGATCTTTTGATATTCCTTCGGGGAGATCAGAGTTTGAGGTGATGGAGCATCTGTATCGCGTCGCGGCGGATAATGCGTCATACCTTGTGTCATTTTTGGGTGCTGGATATTATGACCACTATGTTCCAGCGGCCGTGAACGCTTTGGCCTCTCGCTCGGAATTCTATACCGCTTACACACCTTACCAGCCGGAATGTTCGCAGGGAACATTGCAAGCTCTTTTTGAATATCAAAGCCTGATCTGCACGTTAACGGATATGGATATCGCTAACGCTTCGCTTTATGACGGCGGAACGGCTTTGTATGAAGCCATGATGATGGCGATCCGTATCACTGGAAAGAAAAAGATCATCATGGATGGTGGCGTGAGCCCGATTTATCGCAAGATCATCCGCAGTTATACGAGTAACCTTGATATTGAATTTCAAGAAACCCCTGTTGTGCATGGCCGCAGCGACCGTTCGCAGATCATGAAGATCTTAGATGACAGGACAGCGGCGGTCATTCTGCAAAATCCTAATTTTTTTGGCACGATCGATGATCACGAGGATATCGTTGGCTTAGCTCATGCCAAGAAAGCATTGGTGATCGAGAGCGTTTATCCGATATCTTTGGGTCTTTTAAGAACGCCTGGGGAAATAGGTGCTGATATTGCCACGGGGGAGGGGCAAAGTTTAGGGTTGCCTTTGAATTTTGGCGGCCCTTATCTGGGATTCATGGCATCGCGCAAGGAATATGTACGCAAGATGCCGGGCCGTATCGTTGGCGAAACCGTCGACGCGCAAGGTCATCGCTGCTTTGTCAACACATTACAAGTGCGCGAACAACATATCCGTCGAGAAAAAGCCAATTCGAATATCTGTACGAATGTTGCCCTATGTGCGATCCAGTCTGCGATCTATATGTCCTTGCTTGGCCCTAAAGGGCTTAAAGATCTGGCTTCGCTGATCTTTCATAAGGCGGAATTCATGCGGCAAGAGCTGAGCAAAATCGCAGGCGTTGAGGTTAAGCGCAGTTCTCCAACGTTCAACGAGTTTACGGTCTATTTGCCGCGGCCGGCAACAGACATCATAACGAAAATGGCCAAAAAAGGTTTTATCGCTGGATTTCCTTTGGTTCGTTATTATCCGGGCATGGATCGTTATTTATTGATCGCCGTGACCGAAAAACGCACGAAGGAAGATATTCTTGCGTTCAAGAACGCTCTTGAAGAGGCTATATGCAGTTAATTTTTGAAAAAAGCAAATCTGGTCGTTGCGGTTTTAACATCACGCGCTGCGATGTAGGCCAAGAAGCCAAGATCCCGTCCCCTTATTTAAGGAAGACAGAGTGTCTTTGGCCGGAAGTTTCGGAGTTGGATGTCGTCCGTCATTTCACACAGCTGTCACAGCGCAATTTTTCAGTTGATGCAAATATTTATCCTTTGGGCAGCTGCACAATGAAATATAATCCAAAATTTACAGAAAAAGCGGCTGGGATCAGGGGATTTGCGGATTTGCATCCGTTGCTGCCGCAGCTGGATCATTCTTTGGTGCAAGGCGCCTTAGAGGTTCTTTATCAGATGGATCGGCTTTTAAGTGAGATCACGGGCATGGATCATTTTACATTACAGCCATTAGCTGGAGCTCATGGAGAGTTGACGGGTGTCATGTTGATGGCCGCTTACCATCGATCTAAAGGGAACAAGAAAACCCATATTATTATTCCTGATGCGGCGCATGGGACAAATCCCGCGAGTGCCGCCATTGCCGGCTATGACATTGTGACGATCCCAACGGATAAAAAAGGTGTTTTGGACCTGGAAGCACTAAAAAAACATGTCAATAGCCAAACGGCTGGCTTGATGCTTACATGTCCGAATACGTTAGGGCTTTTTGATTCGGATGTTGATAAGATCGCCGCGATCATTCATAATGTCGATGGCCTTGTGTATTATGATGGCGCAAATCTTAACGCGATGATGGGGCGCGCTCGGCCAGGGGATCTAGGTTTCGATATTGTTCATGTTAATTTACACAAGACGTTCGCGACGCCTCATGGCGGCGGCGGTCCAGGATCTGGGCCGGTGGGCGTAAAAGAGCATTTATCTCGTTTTCTTCCGATATCACGCGTTATCAAAGCCCCTAATGGCTCATACGCCTTAGACTATGATTACCCAGACTCGATCGGCTATATCGCCTCCTTTTATGGTAATTTCGCAGTGATCCTAAAAGCTTATGCGTATATCTTAATGCTTGGTAAAGAGGGATTGAAGGAGGCCAGTGAACATGCTGTTTTAAACGCGAACTATATCATGGAGAAACTTAAAGCTTTTTATGATCTGCCGTTTGATCGCCGATGTATGCATGAATGCGTTTTTTCAGCGAGTCGCCAGGAGAAGAAAGGTGTTCATGCCGTTGATATTGCGAAGTTCTTGATCGATCAAGGCATCCATCCTCCAACGATCTATTTCCCTTTGATCGTCAAAGAGGCGTTGATGATCGAGCCAACAGAAACAGAATCAAAAGCCGATTTAGATCTTCTCGCGCAGGCGCTGATCGCGGCCGCTCAGCTGGCAGATAATGATCCTGCGAGCTTTAAAGATCTCCCAAGGACAATGCCCATATCTCGTCCAGACGAAGTAAAGGCAGCCAAGGATATCCGCTGCAATTTCTTTGCGCAGAGATAACGTCATGCAATTTCGCAGCGTTTCCTTTTCAACTCCTGAAGAAAATATTTTCTTTGATGAAGTTCTTTTTGATCTTGCTGAGCGAGGTCTGCACACAGATGTTTTGCGCGTTTGGGAAAGCACTGTTCCGTTCATTGTTCTGGGTAAGACGTCATGCCTTAACAGTGATGTCGATTGTTTTTGCGCCATGCGGGATCGCGTGCCAGTGCTCAGACGGTTTTCCGCTGGAGGAACGGTCATGCAAGGTAAGGGCTGTCTTAACTTTACGCTTATTCTAAGCAAAGATCGTGATCCACAGCTCGCATCTGTAAATACGTCATATCGATTCATTCTCGGAAAGGTCATTGACGGGTTGCGCGCGCTGGAGGTTGAGGCTGTTTTGCATCCACCTTGCGATCTTGCGGTCGCAGGTCATGATCGTAAATTTTCCGGCAATGCTCAGCGACGGGGAAGAAAGGTTATTTTGCACCATGGGACTATTTTGTGCGACTATGACCTTTCATTGGTTCAGCGGTATCTAAGAATGCCCGCCAAAGCGCCTGCCTATAGGGCCAGCAGGGAGCATGCCGATTTCATGGTGAATATCTTGCGCAAGCCTCAAGATGTGGCTCTTTGTCTTCAGAAGGTTTTTCGCGCGCATGTTGAGAAAAAAGGTCTCAGCAGCCTTGAACGATCGCGCTTAACGGACATCATTTCCTTAAAGGAAAAAATACCTGTCTTCCATTAGGTGATAGTCAACGTGGTTGACAGCAAGAGCGATGCCGATATAATAAGATGTAAGAAGGAAGAGTGAGTAGCAAATAAAGGAGGTGCTTGGTGCAGTCAACAGCAAGGGTTTTTTTGATCGTTTTTTTAATGAGCTTGGTTTTGGCATCCCAAAGTTTTGCCAATTTGATCGATTGGGATCAGCGGGAGCGTTATCTTAAGCAGCAGGAAAAACAGCAGCAACAGGCTGGAAAGGAAATTCAGATTAGCCCGGATCTGCCGCGATGGATGCAGATCGCTCCTAAGGTTGAGACCGAGGATGAGAAAAAATACGATGTGAATCGTGACAGGGTTTTATCGCCGACCGAAATGAAGGTTTATCTTCGCCGCGTTTATTATGAAGTGCAGGACGGTTCCGGGAAAAGTGTTTCAACCTCGGAAGCGCTCAAGGAATATGATAGCAATCAAGACGGTGTGATCACAAAAACAGAAGCGGAGAGGATCAAAAAAGAGGCGTTTTAGCGCTACCGATCTTTTATTGTTGGGCCCGCAGAAAATGCGGGCCCATTTTTTTTGAAAAAAAAATTGTACAAAATTTTATATGTTATAATACACCCATGCAACATCCTCACATCCGTCTTTTTACGCTTCTATTCTTATGTTTATTGCTATTCTTCGTTTTTATCTCGACGGTATCAGCCGCTCTGACTTCCGCCGAGCAAGAAGCCTACGATGCGTATCTTGCCTCCTTCGAGGAAGTATACAAGACGATGCAGGAAAATTATTTTTTTCCCGTTCAACGCCAGGATTTCGATATGTTCATTAAAAAATTTGACAGCGAGATTTTCGGCCAGCTGGAAGACAGGGCGAAGGTGAACGACTTTGTCATGATGCGCTCGGGAGCGTTTTTGGTCGATCAGCTGAAGGCCTCAGATGATCGTTTTTCAGCGCTTTATCCTCCGCAGGCCGCGAAAGAGTTTGAGCAGGAAGTTTTGGGCGTGAGGGTCGATCTGGGCATTGAAGGGGATATGTGTGAACAGGGATTCTGCGTTTCTTTCGTTGAGCCCCGCGCGAACGCAACACAGGCAGGGCTTAAGTCCGGTGATATCATTACAAAGATCAACAATGTGCGCTTACGGCGTATGAGCCTGGAAGCGGTCAAAAAACTTCTGACCCCTAAAATTGATACGGTGTCAATAATCGAATATCTGGATAGTCAGAATAAGGAAGTAAGAGCGATCGAGGTTGTAAGCCAAGAATACTTTAAACAAACAGTTTTTCCTGTCAGCATTCCTTATCCAGGGGTATTTTGCTTGAGAATTCAGCAATTCAACCGGATGACATCCGAGGATTTCTCAAGATATCTTCTTGTGATCAATCAGCAAGGTCCTTCAGCCCTGATCCTGGATCTGCGAGGGAATCCAGGAGGCCCTCCATTGGCCGCCCGGGAGATCGTATCGTTTTTTTTGTCACCAGAAAAGAATTTTGCTTACTTTGAACGCAAGGGGGATTCTCGCAACTACCTTGATGTCCCGCGGATCCCAGAAGAGTTCCGCTATCATGGCCCTGTTGTCATCTTGGTCAACCAAGACAGCGGAAGCGCCGCGGAACTTTTTTCAGGTGTCATGCAGAAAGAAGGCCGCGCGACTTTGATCGGGGTCAACACTGCTGGACAGGTCTTTTTAAAAAGCATGTTCAATCTATCCAGCAAGGCCATGCTGTTGCTTGTAACGGCAAGAGGGCATTTTCCCGACGGAGATGTGTTTGATTTTAACGGTCTCGCTCCAGACTACCGAACGGATGGCGCGGATACGGATTTGATAGGTTTTGCGGCTGGATTCTTAACCGCGCGCACTATACCAGCTTTAAGGTGAGAGTTTTATGGCAATGATCCTTTTAAAGGTCCTTATTCTTCAAGCCATCGTGGCATCTTGTGTCATTTTTGTTTTAATGAGGGTCCTTGATCTGCAGTTGCAGCAGTTAGCTGTTAAGAAGCTGGATTATGTAAAATTTGACAAAGAGGATCTTCAGTCTGAATGCGTTGTACTGTCCGCGCCAGGCAACATTTCCGCGGCAGTTCAGCAGAAAATAGCCCATGTGTGCCAGAAAAAGATCGGACGGCCATTGAAGATCGTGACCAAAAAAGACAGAGCGCTTAAGGGAGGCTTAGTGATCTGTCTTAAAAAAACAATCATCGATTTTAGCCTGATCGGACGTCTTAAGGAGGGCGGCATTATCCGCGCGTAATGGACCCATACCGCATTCTTATCATTATTCCCGCGTTCAACGAAGAAACATGCATCGCGCAGGTTGTGCGCCAATTGCAGGCGTTGAGCGTGCGTGCGGATATCTTGGTCGTCAACGATGGCTCAACGGATCAAACCGCGTGTGTCGCGGAATCTGCCGGGGCCAAGGTTCTCACGCTTCCTTTCAATTTAGGCATTGGCGGTGCAGTGCAGGCCGGTTATCAGTACGCGCTGCGCTATGGATACGATGCGGCTGTCCAGATCGACGGGGATGGTCAGCATGATACGGCTTTCTTAGAAAAGCTTGTCGCGCCTTTGCTGCGCGATGAAAGTGATTGCGTGATCGGCAGCCGGTTTTTATCGCCTTCCGCAGGATATCGATCATCGATGATCCGCCGCTTGGGGATCCATTTCTTTGCGGGCCTTATCAGCTTCCTGGTCAAGGTCAAAGTGACGGATCCCACATCAGGATTCCGCGCCTGTAACCGCAAAATGATCAAGCTTTTCGCTATCGATTATCCGGTAGATTATCCAGAGCCGGAAGCGATCGTAGAAGCGAAAAGAGCGCGCGCCCGGGTAAGTGAAGTGGCTGTTGATATGCGGGAACGCCTCACGGGCCGTTCGTCGATCCGTTACATGAAAACTTTATATTACATGATCAAGGTGACCTTCGCGATCCTTTTGCGGATGTTGCCGTCTGAAACCAAAGGATAAAGCTATGGTTAAAATATTTGCCTCAGGGATTCTCATTGTTCTTTTGATCCTGATCATTGACATGTGCCGTCGACAGAAATTAACTTTTCAATACGCGTTTGGGTGGCTGATGTTCGCGTTGCTTGGGCTGATGGCGGTCATTTTTGAGCCGTCAGTTGAAGCGCTGTCGCATTGGTGTGGATTCATTGTCACCAGCAATTTTATTTTTTTCTGTTTGATGGTCTTTTTTATTGTCCTCAGTTTATTTTTGACCACATTCCTTTGCCAGCAAAATAAGCGCAATGATATTATGGCGCAGAAGATCGCTATTCTCGATCTGGAATTGAAGGAATTAAAAAAAGATATCACGCGCGCATCATGAACGAACCCAAGGTTTCAGTTGTTATCCCTTGCTACAACGCCAAACGCACGATCGGCTTGACCTTGCAAGCGCTTATTCAGCAGACGTATCCAGGACCTACTGAGATCATTGTCGTTGATGACGGTTCAAGCGATCAGACCTTTGAGCTCATTCGATCGTTTCCCGACGTGATCTATATTCATCAAGAAAATCAAGGCCCAGCCGTCGCGCGTAATCGCGGCTTTCGCGCTTCCAGCGGTGAATTTGTTTTCTTTACGGACTCCGACTGCATTCCAGAACCACGCTGGATCGAAAAATGTTTATCTGGATTTCAGAACTCAGATATCGCCGTTGTTTGTGGAAGTTATGGGATCGCCAACCCAGAATATATGCTCGCGCGCTGCATTCATCAGGAGATCCTATATCGGCATCAATACTTGATGCCCGATTTTCCTAAAGCCTTTGGCAGCTACAACTTTTGCGTTAGGCGAAAAGTATTCGAGGCAGTCTCGGGATTTAGCGAAACATATCGCAACCCTAGCGGGGAAGACAATGATCTAAGTTATAAGATCCTGCGAACAGGCGCGAGGATCTATTTTTCCCGTCATTGCTATGTGGAGCATTTTTTTCCAACGCGTGTTGGAAAATATTTGCGTGAACAGTTCCGCCATGGATTCTGGCGGGTTCCTGTCTACCTTGAACATCCGCAGATGGCCGCTGGAGATGACTACACGTTCTGGAAAGATATCCTTGAGCCGCCTATATGTTTTGGCATCGGGATCTGTGCTCTGCTCGGCGTATTGACACCGCTTTATGTTAGGCCGGTTGTTTTTGGACTGCTGGCTATTTTATCGCTTGTGGAGATTTTTTTTGGATATGTGATGACTAAAAAGATGTCCGCAACAATATTCTTTTCCTTTGTCATGCTTTTACGCTCTTTTGCCCGCGCTGCTGGATTTCTCATCGGTATTTTCTCGATTTTTCTTTCAAAATCCTTTCAAAAATCTCACTAAACCGTTGCAATTGTATATAGTTGTGCTAATATAAAGACACTTATATATAATATTATTAATTAATAGACGTGTAAGCGAAAGTTTAGAAGATGGCCTACCATACATTGCTCGGTTTCAAAAAAGAACCATTTTCGACAAGTCCCGATCCGCATTTTTTTTATCTCACCAAAGAACACGATATGGCATTAACGAGCATCTTGATCGAGCTTCGTCTCCGTCGAGGACTTGCGATCATCTTAGGGGATATCGGAACCGGTAAGACCACTCTTTCCCGCAAACTTTTACACGAGCTTCACGAACGCGGCAACATCATTTTCCACATGATCCTTAATCCGGATTTTGAAACGGAGGAGCAATTTTTAACAACGCTTTTGCGTAATTTCAATATTGATTTTCCAACATCTTCGGACGCCTCCATGAGTAGCATCAAGATCCTTGACTTGCGGGACGCGATCGAGCGATTCCTGATCCAAAAAGCTGAAGAAAAACAAACGATCATCTTGGTCATTGATGAGGCGCAGAAGCTTAATCTTGTGACGTTGGAAGTATTGCGCGTTTTGCTGAATTTTGAAACGAACGAATACAAGCTGATCCAGCTTGTCCTCTTGGGCCAGCTCGAATTGTATTCCAAGATAGTTTCGATTCCCAATTTTATCGATCGTGTGAGCTTTAAGTACACGCTTAATCCATTGGATATCCACGAAACAAAAGAATTGATCAGCTTTCGTGTTCAGCAAGCTGGTTATGAAGGACATATGCAACTCTTTGATGATGAGGCGATCAGCGAGATCTACAATTATTCCAGAGGTTATCCGCGTCACATCACAATGCTGTGCCATAAAGTGCTCAAAGAATTGATCCTTCAAAATAAAGAAGTTGTTGACCGCAAGATCGTTCAGGATGTGCTTGAAAAAGAACAGCGGTTTGGATGGGGGCGCGCGGAAACATTTCGTCGCAGCTCGCATCCGATCGCGTGATCGTGAAAACTTTTTGACCCATGGCCAAAAAAGAAACCGCAGAGCAAAAACTTTTACGCATCATCGAAGACAGCCCCAAAGATGATAGCGCGCCGGCTTCTGTGGCTGCCGCAGACGCTGATAGCGCTGTCACAGTAGCTGCCGCAGAGATCGCTGCCGCGGTCAAAGGCCCGAGCCTTGGCGTCCCTACCGGCCTTTCGACGCTGTTTGGTAGTTTTTCAAATATTTTTGGGACATTATCGGGAAAATCATTCGGCCTAAAGCAGGTCAACACTTTGCTGGTTATTTTGATCGTTCTTGCTTGTCTGGGATTGGTCGGCGTCTATCGCAGTGAAACAAGTATCTTACATGGGGAGCTTGACTTTGCTAAGGGTGTTAAATCCTCTAAGGGTGTTTCTTCGTTCGATCCGATTCCCCAGTACGCGCCATTGACATCATTTCTGGATGTGGTGCTGGAGCGCAATATTTTTCGCCCTTACGAAAAAAAAGAAGTCGTGGTTGTTAGCGCGCCAACCGGTAAAGAAAAGATCACAGCTAAGATGCAGGATCTTAAGCTTGTGGGGATCTCCTGGCTTGATACGCCGGATTCGGCGTCAGCGATGATCGAGCTTAAGACCGGAATGACCGTCTTCTTGCGTGAAGGCGAGAGGGCCGAAGAAGTGCTTGTCAAGAAGATCTTTGCCGATCGAGTTATTTTTACCTATCAAGACCAAGAAATGGAAGTGCGCCTGTGAAAAAGAATCCCTACGTAAAATATTTTCTTATCGTTTTCTTTATAGTCTCGCTTTGCTCCTTGGCAGCGGCTCAGACATCCGTTCCAGCAGCTCAGACCAAGGCGGCGGCTGAAGGTCAACCGCCAGTTCCAGCGCCTGATCAGTCAAGGCCTGTTCCTTTAGACCAGCCAAAACCGATCACGTTTCAGCAGCCTCAGCAACCTTTACAGGAGCGTATCACCCGCAAGATCACGCTGGATGTGCGCGACATGAACATCATTGACGTTATTAAATTCTTGGCCATGAAAGGTGATTTTAATGTCATCACGAGCAAAAGCGTTGAAGGCCGCGTAACCCTGCTCCTTAAAAGCGTTTCGATCCGAGACGCTTTGGATATTATCCTCATTTCTAACGGGTTAGCGTATCAGGTCCAGAACGATATCATTCACGTCATGTCCGAAACGGAATATCAAGACTCCTTTGGCAAAAAATTTAACGACCGCAGCATTGTCAAAACTATTCACTTAACGTATTCAAAACCGACCTATGTTCTCTCAACTCTTGAGAGCATTAAAAGTGCGCTTGGAAAAGTTGTCATTGATGAGGATACAGGGACTGTTGTTATCATTGACACCCCGGAAGCCATCGACCGTATGGAAAAAGCTTTGGACTCGATCGAAAAACCGATGGAAACCTTTGTCTACGGCGTTCAATACGCGAAGGCGGATGTGCTCGTTGAAAAGCTGAAAGCGCGCATTGACAGTAATGCGGTCGGCTCCATAACGGCCGATGAGCGTTCAAACCAGATCATTATCCGTGCTTTGCCCAGCCGCGCGAAAGAAGTGCTGAATATCATCAAGCAATTGGACACCAAGACAAAGGCTGTTTTGATCGAAGCCCAGATCGTCCAGATCGTCATTAAGCCCCAATTTGATATGGGAATCGATTGGAGTTTGGACTTTAAGGACAGCGCTGACAAGGAGATCCGCAAACTTTCTTTTCAGAATGTTTTCTTGGATGAGAACAATCTTAAGTCTGCGGATGATCTGTATTCGAAATTCGGTAAGATCGCGATCGGCCAGATCGGAGCAGGGCATTTTATAACAAGTCTGCGCGCCCTAAAACAGGTCAGCGATACTAAGATCCTTTCGAATCCACGCCTGCTTGTTACCAACAATGAAGAAGCCAGGATCCATATTGGAGACACGATTCCTTATATTATTTCGACTACTTCCGGGACAGGGGACAACGCGATCACCAGCGAAGATGTGCGCTTTGTGGATGTTGGCCTAAAGCTGGCTGTCGCGGCCACGATCAATGACGAAGGTTATGTCACGATGAAACTTCGTCCGGAGATCTCGACTGTGACCAACTATGTCACCTCCAAAGGCGGAGGGATCCCGCAAGTGAACAAAACTGAGGTCGAGACCAACGTGGTCGTCAAAGACGGTACGACGATCATTATGGGTGGATTGAAAAAAGATGAGAAATCAAAGATCCGCAAAGGTTTCCCGATCTTGATGGACATCCCTTTTTTAGGCGCGATGTTCGGAGCGACCAACGACGCGGTCACAAAGACCGAGATTGTGATCTTTATTACCCCTAAGATCGTGGATGGCGGGGAGCATTATCTCGATGAAAAAGGCACGATCAAGCCGTACAAACCTTATGATGAAAAATAGCAGAAGGCACATGAGAAATGAAAGGACAGCGGTTATGGCGCGTAAAACAGTCAAGAAGATGATCTTCGGTTTTCTGTTAACGATCAGTTTGGTGGCGATGACATCATCCGTATTGGCGCAAACGGCCGCGTCTTCAGCGCCGGTGCCGCAAAAAGCAAAAACACCCTCTACCTCAAAAGCCGTTTCATCACCCGCCGTCTCACGCGCTCAGGTGATCGAAACACAGGTAACAGAAAATAATGTTTTTGAGCTGGAGGATCTTGAAGATGAGAAGACAGCCCCCGCGTCCCGCGCGAAAGAGGCTGGCCAGTTCACGGAGGAGGAAAAGCAGTTTATCCGCATGAATCAAAGTTTAAAGAATTTGATCGAAGAGAACAAAGCTCTTTCAAAGCAAAAAGAGGGATTGCAAAAAGACATTGAGGATCTGCGCGGGGAGCGTATCATTCAGGAGACCCGTTTGCGCGCGCTTGCCAACGAACGGGCGGATTTGATCAAGCGATCAGAAGAGATCAACAATATCAAGGCCTCTTACGAAAAAGAGATCGAAGTCCTCAAAAAAGAATTAGATACCGCAAAGCAGGCTCCTGAGCAATCAACTTCAGATGATGAGCAGGATTGGATGGCAGAAGAATCGCCGAAAGATATTTTGGCGCCGTCAGCTGAAGTATTTTCCGCGCCTGCCAAGCCGGTTTCTGGTATGGCCAGCGAACTTGGCAGCCTGATGGAAGAGAATGCGATCTTGCGCAAGGACACGATCAAGCTTCACTACAATTTGGCGAATTTATTTTTTGAGCAGGGAAAATATGAGCTTGCCGCGGCTGAATACAGGCGCGTTGCGGATCTGATGCCTCAGGACGCGGCTACGCATTACAACCTGGCATTCGTCAGCGCGGAATACTTAAAGGATTATAAGGCCGCGATCCGTCATTACAAGCGATACCTCATGCTTGATCCGCGGGCCGATGACGCGGCATTTGTGAAGAATCAGATCTTAAAATTACAATTAAATTTACGTAATCAAACCAACTCCTATATTGACAAAGATACAGGAGATTTTGATCTTCTCCAGAAATAGCTGGGGGGTAAGGATTTAGGACAAGTTTTCCAGGGAAAAGGTTTTCTTGATCATTTTACAGAAGCTGTTTTTTGTCAATGACTTACGTTGAAAAAGCCCTATATATATTTTATACTTTGATAAGGAAGAACGGCTTAAGAAAATTATTATATTTTCTTAAATTATACTTAATGAAAAACCGTTATTATTCAAATTCAATTCTTCTAAGCTCTTCTTCCAGACAAAGAACACACGGCCTTTCTTGGGTCGTTTTTAGTCTATTGTTCTTTGTTTGGATGTCGCTCGCCCTCTGCCCGCAGGCACTCGCTCAAGTTTTTGAAGGCACCTCAGGTGATGCTAGCACTGTCGCGGAGTCAAATAGCCAAACATACGCTTATCTTAGCATAGATTTCTCTCCATCTGACAACGTCGCTGTTGTTCCTTTTACGCGTCAGCCTAGAGTGTCGATCAGAAATGGCTTGGGGCAAACGATCACAACAGGGGATTTTTCTAATGACAACATCCTTTTTTCTATTTACAATAACGCGGGTCAAGGGACTTTGTTAGGAACGCTTAGCTATGCTCTGTCGGGTGGAGTTGTTGATGCGACAAATCTTGGCATTGACAAGCCGGGCGAAATGTATACGTTGTCGGTTACCGATGAAGATAACACAGTTATTGACGGCATCTCAAATGCTTTTAATATCTACATCCCTGATATCAACTTTGACGCGGAGATCGTTTATGATAAAGACGCGGCAAACAGTTATGTTTTGGTCTTCAGGCTGATCTTTCCGCTTTCAATTCCCTCAACATATGTTCCCAGCTATACGCAAAATGATAGTGTTAGGTTCACGCTGTATAAAAATGTTGCGACAGGATATCAGGATGTGTCAGGTTTCTGCACCGGAACGTGTTCTAATATTGCGATGAGCAGAACAGGTGGCGCAGGTGCAAGCGATAGCGCCTCAGTTTTCTTCTTTCAGTTTGACAGACTCTCGGATGGAGATGTCTTTCATGTCACGTTCACATACAACAGCGACGTGATATCAAGCCATACATTTCAAAAAGTTGTTTATCTGCCTAGCGCCGGTGGCGGCGGCACAACCCTTTCCGCGCAACAGCTGGCTAACATTGATTCGATCAACTGGGCTGATATCTCTGTGATCAAGACCAAGACCGCCAATCTTGATCAGGCAAATTGGTCGGACATTAACATTTTGACCACGCGAAATATCAATTGGCAGGATTTTGTCCCGATGACAAGAGCCG
>CAZAOD010000008.1:42347-43384 GCA_964486675.1 uncultured Planctomycetales bacterium
ATCAACTGGCTGGATATAGACGTGATGAGCGATGCAGGCATCAATTGGCTGGATGTAGATGCGATGAGCGATGCAGGAATCAATTGGTTGGATATTGATGTGTTAAGTGATACCGGGGTTAACTGGTTGGATATCGATGTGTTGAGTGACGCCGGGATCAACTGGACAGATATAAATATGTTAAGCCAGGCAGGTGTCAACTGGGTGGATATCGGCCACTTAAGCCGCCGCGGCATCAACTGGTTGTCGATCGTTGATCTCTCCTCCCGCGGTATCAACTGGATGGATATTCATTATTTGACCAAGCGTGGGGTCAATTGGTCGGATGTCAATGTTCTTTCCAAGGCGGGCGTCAACTGGACAGGCTTAAGGGATGTCACGCGCGCGGTCGTCAACTGGGCGGATATCCGGCAGATGTCCCGCGCTGGAACGAACTGGGCGGATATCAATGTCCTTTCCAAGGCGGGTGCCAATTGGGCGGATATGCGTATGCTGACGCGCGCCGGGACAAATTGGACCGATATCAGCAATATGTCGCGCAGGGGAACGGCATGGGCTAGCTTTAAACAAATTGTTGATGCGATCACCTTGGCCGGTGGAACTACTGGTGGATGGTCGTCGGTTTTTAATGTGATGATCGCGGCTGAGGGCAGTGGATGGCAAGAAGTTGATGAGTGGAACAAATTGCTTAACATTGCTAACTATGTTGAATCAATTTCTGACTCTGGTGTTAATTGGGCAGATCTTTCCTGGATGAGCAGGGTGGCGGTCAACTGGAAAGACCTGGCGTATATGACCGGCTCTGGGGTTAACTGGACTGAAACTGTCAATTGGGATAATTTAGCAGAGTTGACCACCTCAAGCGTTAACTGGACTGATTTGAAGGTCATGTCCGATAAGGGTTTGAACTGGTCGGATCTTTCCACGATGACCAAGCAGGGTGTCAATTGGCTGTCGCTATATGATCTCTCTGCCAAGGGTGTCAACTGGTCAGACATCAATGTCCTGACCCGCAAGGGTGTCAACTGGGACGGCAT
>CAZAOD010000009.1:0-42873 GCA_964486675.1 uncultured Planctomycetales bacterium
GGACAAACAAAGCTTCCGGACGCAAACGTTCCAGCCTGCAAGCTAACAAGCTGCTGCTTCATGGCGGTAAACATATGGGTCCATTGCGTAAGCTCTCCGTTGATCTTGATCCACTTAACGAATTGCTCAAGAACCGCTGCTTGCCCTCCTGCCAAAGCTTCTGGTCCTTTAAAGAATAAATCTTTGACCTCAGTAACAAAAGCATCCACACTGCTTGAGCCATAACGAAGATAATCTAAAGTATCTTCACGCCACAAGGATTGATTGGCAACGCTATTGCCTAGATCATCTTGTCCGCAACCCCACGAAGGCAGACAACTGCTGGAACACTGGCTATCATCTAAACAACAAGCTGAATTGTTGTTTTGGTTGACACATGTGCTGGCACAGTTCTTACCTGAACATATATCATATGGCACATCAACAGAACAATAGGCGTTATGACCTTTCTTCCATTTAAAATTTGACGCGATATGAATATAACATGTGTTATCAGTGATCTGTGAAGGCGTTGCCTGCGTTGGATCAGTATTTGTCTTTAAACACCAACAATCGCGCAAACCATTCGGTGAAGACTGATAATGAGGGTTGTTTGCGTTACATGCTTGGGGCTGAGGTAGCGTAAACCCGGAAAAAGGGGAAGGGCAAGAGCTAAAACTCTGGCCAGTCCCAGAACCAGAACCACACCAAGCACACCCTTGATGATTACCAGACCCGAGACCATTAATAACGCTCAAGTCTACTCTGTCTAAATCCCACAAGAGCCGATACAGTCCCGTGGCATCCTCACCCACCCACTCCGCAGTGGCAAGATTTTGGGCTGAAGCCCCTGCTGCTTGAGGATTGCTCGAGACGGGAGTAAAAAAGATAGTCTTGTTTTCATCATCTCTTCCGATCTGTTCTCGAAATGATAAAAAGCTGTTGGTCGGGTCTTCCCAGTTTAAATCATAAATAAGCGTCCAGGGGGTTCCGTTGGGAGGACACAATTGTGGCATCGTCGTGTCTGACGAACACCAGGATGTCTCACATTCGTTTTTAAAATATCCGCCGCTTGGACACCCTGTAAAATCTTTGTCATACAAACCAAAACCGTCCGGAGTGATATCCCAATAAGCATCCCAATAAAAGATCTTATAACCAGTATTTGGATTGATGATAGAAAGTTGATCATAAAGAAGCTCTGCCAGGGCCTTTAAAAAATCCTTAACAGGGCCAACGCGAGAAATGATTTTTTCAGACAAGAATTCCGCTCTTTTGGTATAAAGAACAGAGAATCTTCCTACCTGATCCGCCTCTCCTTCGGGGGTTCCATCGCCTTTTAGGTAGCCATCCATGTCATAATCTGCAATGTCATCGATCAGAACAGGATCCTGCGCCGATGCGGAAAAAAGACTCTGGATCCCCTGCTCGCGGAACTGCTCTTGCGTTGACAAATTGCGAAACATCCGATTCCAGGCACCCTGCATTGCGGGTTGTACAACAGCAAACTGTAAAATAACTGTTGCCAAAGAAAGGATAACCGCTGCTACAGCGATCACGACAGCTCCTAGCCCGCTCAGCACGCCTGTACAAACAAGAACTAAACCGATAATCGCAACAACAAGGCTCGCGATATACGTCCAAATATTCGATGTTTCTCTACGGCTTAACGGCCATTCTGATTCATCATGGGTGCCTCCGCCCATGATCGTGCCATGGTAGTGCGCTTCCGCCAAGCTTGCGAACATAGATGCCATAAGCGCTGCCGATCCGTCCACGGCAATCGTCGCAGAAACTTTATTTTGAGATAGCTTTCCAATATTAACAATAACCGCAAAAATGGATAAAAGAATTGCAATAAAAAGAATAAGGATGACTGATATTTGACCGGAGCGCTGATGCTTATTTTTTATCAACATGCAATATCTCCCTTGATGTTAATTGCCAAGAAGCTGTCCTGGAAAAACAAGTTTTAATTGTGGATATTTTTTATCACCGTTGGACAGCTGATGCAAGGCGCTGGCAGAAGAGCTGTTTGCGCTATTGGTATACTGATAGCTATAGATTCCCTGATAATGCTGCTGAACAGGTGACAACATCATAACCCCCAGCCATTGCATGGCTCTAACGACACTATAAAAAATAAGGACCAAAATAATAAAAGCAAAAGCGAACTCAAGCGTCGCTTGAGCAGCTTGGCCAAAAAAATACTTTTTTCGTTCTTGTACCATATGCTTTAAGGAAAACTGGTTGTCGGCTTTGTTGTTTTATATTTATGTCCTATTTTTGCTCCAGCCAAAGAGCGTACATATAGAATACGGCTACTGCGGTTAAAACAGGTCCTGTATTTATTTGACCCTTCGTAACAGCAATTAGGCGTTGTCCCAGTACATGCCGCATATACAGGCCCTCCGGGGGGACAGTTCGTTCCATTGGAGCTGCACGCGGGATAGAACCGTCCAGTATCATTGCTAAGCTGGATCTCGCGCTCAATAATGTTGATCGTATCTTTTTTTTGCGTAGAAATATTAGTCGTCTGAGATCCTTGGGCAAGTTGAGAGACGTCAAGGTCGCCGGTGGCGTAAGTTTTAACAGACGCTTTAGCGCTTGTAAAACCAGGCTTTGGCTTACCCTGCAGCTTGTCAATAGTATTGTAGGCCATATTAATATCGCCATCTTGATAATCAATATAATGTACTTTATATACCCTAAAATAATTCCCATAATTGTTCCAGCCGTTATGGCAACAATGACTGCTGTCGTTTGTCCAGAAATCATAATCATCAGACATTGTTCGATCTGACCAATAATTTTGGGCAGTCACTCGACATTCATTATCTACAACGTTGTCCCCGCAACCAAAAACCGCTCTTTCCTCAATATTAGTTATAAGCTCTTCATGCCCATCGAAGTCTACATCAAGGTTCAACAAAGAGTCAGTCGAGTTGTAAAAATCAATAGCAAAATGATTCCCCCAAACTGGAAACCATTGCCATTGCAAATATTGACGAAGATGCTGTGGAACAATCTGTCCGTTCACAGGATCCAGTCGAAAACGTTCTTCAAAATCTTGATCAGCCCATCCCGGGGTCGCATGCATACAATAATGGTCAGGTGGATCGTTAGGCCCATAACAAAATCTTTTATCCGTGCGGGAGATCTTTGTCCAGAAAGCGGGCGTGTTGCCGCCAGCAAACCCCCAAGGAGGCGTATTTTCTCGAGGTTTTGGGAACATGGTCAAACACTTATTAACGCGCTGGCCAGACGAAGAATTACACACGGCTTCATCCCAAGCATACTCCCAACCTCCTCCAGGATTCCAAGTAGCGGGAACAGTTTTAAGAAAGTTTGCTTTGTTTTTATAAGCAAATGTTGTAAAGCTGAAATGTTGTCCATTCACAAAAACATCCATTATAGGAATACTGTTCGCATCTCCGTAAACCAAAGGATACTGCAGAAGATTGGTCATAGTGCCTGTAGCAAAGGAAACCGTTGGCGTTAGCGATGCCGCGCCATATTTTTCTCCTCCCTCAAGCGTAGGCACATCCTCGATCCAAAGCACAGAGGCAGTTTTTCGATTAGCGGGTAGCGAAGGATTTCCGTTTCCATTGAATACCAATCCTTCGGCGGCTGACATTTTAAGAGCTTCACGCATGGCTTTTAGCTGACTCGCTTGGGCTTGGGCCAAAGAAGAAGAATAACGTAAAAGCATTCCTAATATACCCAATAAAGCGGCTCCAAGAATCGATAGTTCAATGATCGATTGAGCGCTTGAATTCCATTTTTTTCTATTGCTTCTTATCACACTATGCACCTTTCTAAAAGAAACATTGTGTTGACTGACATCCCTGGGCGCAACATTTGTGTCTATTGTAATCTGAGAGAGCGCTGTTGCGACAATTTGTTAAAGAATTTGCGGCGGGATTAAAACCTGAACAGCTTGTCGCATAATTACCCGAGGCAGCATTCACATACCGACAACATTCAAAGCACTTTTGTTCATACCATATCTCGGTTCCCCACCCTGTCTGACCGATCCGAGGAACATATCGTCCGCATTCCAAAGTTGCATTCGGGTCATACTGCTCTCCATGGCCAAAGGTATCGCCAAGGTTTTTCCACCGGCCAAAAAATCCGCGCGCGACCTGTTTTTGCATGACAAGGATGGCCGTTAAAAACATCACGATAAGAATAATATATTCAATGGTGGATGATCCTTCTTTGAGATTGTAACCATTTTTAAGCATATAATTCCTACGGCAAAAGATGGATATCCTCTGTCTTGTCCTCGATCATGTTCATTATGTCTGTGCGCCAGGTCGTCAGCCCACCGGGCTGCGCAAGAACATTAACAATCGTCTCTGCGTTAGTGCTCATGGAGGATGTCATGGTTATGTTTCCGGCCGGATCATATTGCTTTCCCATGCCGTCTACTGTTTCTTTCCATTTGCCCTGAACCCCACGCTGAATATATTTTTGCATCGTTAAAAAGGCTGCCACCAAAACGATGAACAAGACAACAAACTCAATAAGCGTTTGCCCCAACACATGCGCTCGCTTCAAAGTTATTTCTTTTTGATTAATCATGGATAAAAGCTCCATTAGAATAAGTCTTGCTTTGCACGCGCGTTGTCTCTGATTCTGTAGCTATATAGTTCCCTGCTATTTCGGAAATACTTGAAGAACTGGTTGTCTGGCTTTGGCTCTGCTGAAGATTAAGAAAACCATCCTCTGGGTTCGCCGCTTGCTCAGCATCGGCCTGAAAACCTATCGCATCAGCTGTGCTTTTGAGCACTTGCTGAGCGCTCCACCGAAAACCAGGACCCATAACCATCAGCACAACGCTTATAATGCCGATCACAAGCGCGTACTCAGCTAAGCTTTGTCCTTCTGCGGTTTTTACCATACAAGTCCGATCATGATAGAGCAGGCGGCATTTTCTCTGTCTACTCTATTTTTATTACTATAGATCTTGGGCAGGTGTTTCGCGCGAAACGCTTCTGATATTCATCAACTTTTGTTCCTCAGATACATACGTTCCCGCTGGCCCGTTGATCAAAATCGTTGTCTGTCCGTCGTTGGCTGTATCAGCTGTCCTATTTACATAGTAAGGCTCGTACTCCATTGTGCCGTTATAGTCCTGTCCAGTACGAGCCTTATGAATACTTCGTATTTCAGGCCCAAGCTCGCTCATCATATATTGCCTTGTATCTTGGACGCGGGCTTGAAAGCCCCGTTGAATAAAATACGTCATAGCCATGATCGCCAGAACGACCAGCGATAACAAGACAGTATATTCTCCTAGCGACTGAGCCTGAAATACTTTTTTTTTCAACATCGCTTTTCGGGCATCTCTTTGCTATTGTGTGTCCGTATTCGATGTCATGTTCGATGTTGTAGTTTCAGGCGACAACAGTGTTGTTCTTGAGCCAATATGGGTCGCTGTATCCCTTACATTTGAAGTCGTTGTCCTAACAGAGTTATATGTTGTATCTTCTGTGTCGTATTGCTCAGAGCTAATATCGTCCGTTGAAGACTTGATCTTGCCCTGGATCCCGCGCCTTAGATACGCTTGGATGCTTAACAATGCACCTATAACAACAACAGCCAGCACAGCATATTCAAGCGTGCTTTGAGCCATTTTCTTTCTAAGCTTGATCAACATTGAAAACCTCCTTAATTTTTATATAAACGCTCTCTTTAATTAGAAGCTTATTCCAGCGCCTATGTTTGACGATGCGTTTAAGTATGTGTTTGACCCACCACCTGTCGCTCTTGTCGATGTCGCGTTTGTGGCAAAGCGCTCTTCTGTGCCGTCTCCGGCCTTTGTTTCTGTATCAGTCTTAGTTGTATCATAAGCGCTGTCTTGGTAATACGCCTCGTATTGTGCCGTGTTTCCAAGCGTAGCGGTGTTGTCAACCATGTATTTTGTAGCATCGCGCATTCTCGCCTGAAGCCCGCGCTGGGCAAACTTTTGCATCGCGATAACCGCGCCAACAACAAGGGCGATCAAGATCGCGTATTCAGCGACGTTTTGCCCTTTATTCTTTTTAAAAAATTTCATCATTTTTTGCCTCCTTTTATCTACGTTATTTCTTTCGTGCCTAAGTTTTATTGCCAGCTGTCCGTTAAATTGGTTGTTAGAGTGTTGATACCTCCTGCAACCTGACCATAACTATGGTTTACGGTGTCGTACAATCTTCCTCCTTGTTGCGGCCTCAAGAAAATGATCGCCACTGCAATGATCGCTGTTACTAAAATAATGTATTCCAGCGTGCTTTGGCCTTTTCTATTGCTTTGTTTCATTGCTTTCCTCCTGTTGGTTTTGTTGTAACCTTTTCACCTTGCTGACTCCTCAATATCCTTTTGAACAGACTGCACCGACCGCATGATATACGTATACATCGCCACTGTCACAGCGGCGATCAACGATATCACGATCGCGTACTCGATCAAAGTCTGTCCTTTATGAAAACGTCTACGAAAAGAAAACATTTTTTCCTCCGTGGCACGTAAGGATACTAAGAAAAAATGCTAACAGGTGCTTTTGTCTTGTGCAAACACTTACCTATCATGCTTGCTTATTATTAAGCATAGCACAGGGGTTCTTGAAAATCTATGTTATTTCGAATAAATCTCCTGAACCCTTAACGCAAAAGCTTTAAACAAAAACAATACACCGACCTTGCGGGTCGCAGACAGCGCTTTCATTGACTCTTTCGGCCACAAAAGCTATTTGTGAGTCCTGAGACTCATTCTTGGTAAAGGCGGTCTTGATGCAGACGCGGTCTTTTTCCCTAACGATCTCACCTGACAAAGAATAAATCTTTCTTAGGGCTTCCTCAAAAGAAGCCTGGGCCAGCTGAGCAGGAAAAAAATGCCGACACGCATAGTCATGAATGCGCAGCAATATCACGTTTATGGTCTGTGATAAAAAACTTTTTTCTTCAAAAAGTTTTTCACGGGATAAATGCTCTATTTTCTCATCGGGATAGGCAATGATATCACGGCTCGACGACAAAACGGTTTTCTGCCGCTCTTGAAAATAGACATGGCCTTTTACCGGACTAGGCCATCTTTCTAAAAATAGACGGATCACCTCGTCAGCTGATCCGTCTTTGAAGACCATGTTCGTCAGCAAGCCAAATTGCGGACCCGCGTCCTTTTCTGCGCGCACAAAAACGATATCAGAAGAGATCTGAGTCCCGTCTGGCAAGCGAAAAGCGGTCGTCGCGGTAGCATAGCGATAGATCTTCTGAGTTGGAGAAAAAGAAAAAGTTTTTGACAACTGATGCTTGCCGCCCAAGATTTTTTGCGCCAGATCGTCGCAGTCATAAATGCCAACAATAAAAAGGCGACGCTTTTGTAAAATTTTTTCAAAGGACGAAATGATCTCTTTTTTGCTCGTTAAAAGATCGACTCGCTTCATGCGTTTTCCAGGGGTGTTCTCAAAAGCCGCCATCATATTCAGAAAGCTCGGCGAGAAACCACCTTCGCTGGTTGCTTGGCGTAAAACAACAGGGTTCACATTGTTGATAATATTTATTGATAAAAAATCAAAACTTTTGTCCAAACAAGAAGAAAAATCACAATGGACATTGTTTTCATCCCAAGAAGCATTATTCTGACAATCAAAACAAAAACTTGTGCCATCCTCCAAAAAGACTTGAAAAAAGCTAGCCTCAGAAAACATCTGTCCATGTTCAAGCAAAACCTGAGACCTGTTCTCTTCCAAGCTTTTTAACACATCAAGGCTTTCCGTTTTTTGATAGGTTGTAGGTTTTATCTCTATATCATTGATATCCCAGAATGACTTATTGTCAAAGGATAAAAGATCTTCTTCTTGTCTAACGCCAAAAATTGGTAAGAACAAAGAGCTTTCCGCTATTTTAAATATTTTCTCATCATGCGCATCCGCGCTATATTTCTCGCATAGAAAACGCAAAACGCCTTGACGTTTCATCTGCCATTCAGCAGCCTTTAGAAAGAAAATCCCAACATTCTCTAAAGGAGGCTTGACAGAAAAAACAGAAGACGGCTGCGGCTGCACAGTCAAAATAGACGTTGGAATATTGACAAAGATCTGTTCTTTGCGATGAGCAGGGATCCTAAACTTGTCTTCTTTTGGTTTGTTTAAGCCGCGACGCCCAACAGGACTGCTTAAAGAGGAGTCTTTAAGGATCGCGTTGATGGAGGATTTTGATATATTTTTCTGAAAACGGGCACTGGCAAGCTCCGAGATCTTGCGGCAACTCAGATTCTCATCAAGCTTTTTAAGCTCCAGGATATAATCAATAACTTCTTGTTTTAGCTTGTAAACAACGCCCATGAAAGATTTTTTCTTTTTATTTCATTAAAATCTACAAAGGACTTTTTCTCTCCTGTGAAAATAGAAAGTTTATGTCCAAAATAATTTTATTTGTCCAAAGTTATTTTTTATTATATACCACATGCGGAAGCGCCGCAAGAACTAAACAAAGGTTTGCAACAATCTCTTGATAAAGTACTTGTCAAATCTTTAAATTAAAGGCAAAATAGAAATAAACCTTATGGAGAACACATGAAAAAATGCCCCTATTGCTTTGAGACTATTGAGGATCATCCACCAAAATGCCCACACTGCGAGCAATTCTTGCTCGATGAACCGATTGAGGTCGACTACTCTGGAATCGACAAAAAGAAATGTGTTTTTTGCGGAAAAAAGATATTAAAAGAGGCAAAAGTGTGCAAATTCTGCAGAAAATGGCTTGATCAGGTTGATTCTGCCGCTAACGATTTTGACCAAATCTAGCTGTCTTCAAAAACAAGAACATCACAAAGTGAAGTTCTTGTTTTTTTTATAGATCCTGCCGCAAGTTCAATAGCAAAAAAAGCTCTCAAGAAAAAAGGGCTAAGAGAAAAAGGCTGGATATTCTCAACAAGCCCTATCACTTGATATTTTTTGTCTACAAAGATGACATCAATAGCAAACTTCATAAAAAACATGTGGATAGATTGACAATGTGTGATCACCAAGGCCTCGTCTTGATCCAAACATTTTCTTCCTAAAAGCCCTTTAGCTCTCGCAAAAAAATTCTTTGTAATAACAGCCTGCGCGGAAAGAAGGGTGTTTTTGGTGAGATTGCGGATCCGCATGTGAGTTACGGATTAAAGATATTCACGTCTATCGGAACACCTTTTTTAGAAAATTCCTCAAGACAGCGTGGAAGATAGCCGGTCGCCTTATACTCGCCTAAAACCTTGCCATCAACGTCCAGGCCTTGGCGTTCAAAAGTAAAGATATCCTTCAAGATCAGATCTCTTTGATCGTCTAAACCAACAACCTCTGTAATGCCTGTGATCTTGCGCGTTCCGTCTGGAAAGCGAGAAATCTGAACAATAATATCGATAGCCGTTGAGATCATTTCGTAGATCGCTTTTAAAGGAAGGTCCATCCCGCTTAACAGGATCATCGAGCTCATACGCACTAAAACATCGCGGGTCGAATTGGCGTGCAATGTTGTCATGGAACCGTCATGGCCTGTATTCATCGCTTGCAGCATGTCAAGGATCTCCGGACCTCGGCATTCCCCAATGATGATACGATCCGGCCGCATACGCAGAGAATTAATGAAAAGGTCGCGGATCGTGACCTCGCCTCGCCCTTCGATATTCGGCGGACGAGACTCTAATCGCCCCCAATGGCTTTGACGAAGTTTTAACTCAGCCGCGTCCTCGATCGTTAAAATACGTTCATTGTCCGGAATGAACGATGAAATGATATTGAGAAGGGTTGTTTTTCCAGATCCGGTTCCTCCGGAAACAATAATGTTCATGCGCGCCAAAACACAAGCGCTTAAGAAATCAACGATCGGCTGCGACAGCGAATGATGCACATGCAAAAGATCTTCGACCGTGATCCTTTCTTGAGCAAATTTGCGGATCGTCAACATCGGACCCTTAAGCGACAAAGGTGGAATAACGGCGTTGATGCGGGACCCGTCAGGAAGTCTGGCGTTCACCATAGGGACAGACTCATCAATGCGACGACCAAGCGGCGCGATAATGCGATCAATGATCGCGCGGATCTGGGCGTTGGAGATGAACTTCTTGTTCGTCAAAACGATCTTTCCTTTTTTCTCAACATAAAGTTCATCTTTGTTGTTGACCATGATATCCGTGATCTCGGGATCGGCTAAAAACTCTTCCAGAGGGCCCAACCCTAAAGCTTCATCAGTGATCTCCTTGACAAGGCGCCTGCGCTCCTCTAAAGAAGAGATCAAGGTCCCCGACTCCTCGGCGATCAAATCGCCTATGATCTTTTCTGCGCTTTCACGGATCTTGCGCGACTGCACAGGATCCCGTAAGGCCTCCATGGTGATGTTGCGCAGATTCATGCGATCGATCAGCTTATCATGCACGGCTTGTTTAAGGCGGATAATGCTATCGTCTTCTTTTGTTGCTGATAAAACTTCCTTGCTTTCGGATAGCTGCTGGCTAATGCCAAATTTTTCCCAAAAATTTTCCTCTTCGCCAGAACGCCCTTGGGTACTCATGCGCACAGATTCTGCCCCTTGAATGAACAACCCCTCTTTCAAGAAGCTGCTGACAAGCTGATTAAAGCTGTCGGCAACGCCGCCATCGGGGCTGTCCGTGACGCATGGGACACCTCGATTCAACGCCAGACCAACGGCCTTGCCGTCAGAAGGGATCTGAGCAAAAATATCACACGGTAAAACCGAACGAACCTCTTGCCAGGCAACGCCACCGCGGCTTTGAGAGCGGTTTAAGACAAGTTTGACAATATGACTTGGAAAATGGAGCGCCGCTAAAACATTTAGGCAGGCTCTTGCTTGATACACAGCCAGAACATCAGGCGTTGCAACCAAAAGAACAAGGTTAGATTGGTCAAGTGCTGTGATCAGGGTTTCATTAAAAACCTTGCCTCCATCAATAACAATAAAGTCATAAACTAAAGCACAGTTCTTAAGAAAAAGGCGGATCTTGTCTTGATCTATCTTGACAGTTTGGTCGATCTGCAGAACACAAGGAATAAAATCAAAACCGCTAGGATGCTTAGTGGCCTGGGCGGGAACGAGACGAGGATTTTCCATAATACCGGCATCTAAACAAATATCAACAACAGATCGTAAAGGCTTAAGGTTGACGCTACGCGCCAGGTCTTGACCAGCTTGCAGATCAAAATCAAGCAACAAAATTTTCTTTTTTTTAAGAGATAAAGAAACGGCCAAATTGAGGGCAATAAACGTCTTTCCAACGCCCCCTTTTGTGCTAAAAACAACAGTTGTTTTTGCGCTCATCTTAAACCCCTAAAAACAATACTAACCTAATTTAGCTGAAAAACAATCGGAATTGTTATGGTTACTTTTTTGAGAGTCGTTTCGCTGGGAAAGGCGCGATACGGAGAAAGCCGATGAACGGTTTCCATCGCTGCTTCATCTAAGATCGTATGTCCGGAAGTCTTGTTAACAGAGGCTGAGGATAAAGCGCCGCTTTTTAAAATAGTCAAAGCGACATCAACAGTTCCTTGTTGCTTGGAGTCGCGCGCGGCTTTAGGATAAGTGACGTTCTTTGCGATCCGCTCCTGAACATCTTTAACATAAAAAGCCATATCTCCAGAAACCAATACTGGCTGATACTCGGTCTTTGGTTGATCTACTTCGGCCTGCACAAGAGAAGAAATAATGGCTTGCCCCTTTTTTTCTTGCTGAGATTGCACTTCTTTTGCCGCCTGCTGTTTATTATCTTTTTTCTCGTTTCGGGCAATAATACGAGGTGTTAAAGTAATAAAAAGCTCTGTTTGTGAATTCGGTGCCGCGCTTTTACTCCTAAAAAGAAATCCAAAAATAGGGATCGATCCCGCCAAGGGAACTCTTTTAATGGTCTCCCCTTTATTGTCTTTCATAAATCCGGCTAAAATGATCGTCTGCCCATTATCTAAGAAAAGCTTCGTTTGGGCAGAGCGCGTGGTATATGCGACGACATCACCAACAGCGTTAGCAGCATCAATATCGCTTATATCAACTTTTAATTCGATGTCTATCTTGTCATCTTCCTTCGCTGTTGCTTTAATGTTCAGCTGAACGCCATAGTCCTTGAATGTAACATTTTCCTCAACATTTCCTCCAGAAGAGGTGGTGGTCGTCTTAACAGGGATCTGTCCTCCTACTAAAAATGAAGCATCTTCCCCACTTTTAGCAACGATCTTGGGCTTTGACAAAACCTTTCCTTTGCCCTCGGTGATAAGAGCGTTGATCTTAGCCTGAATGGCATCAATGCGAGACATTTTTCCGATACGGAAAATATCTGTAAACTGCTTAACGTTCCCTGCCGGTAGAGCCTCAGTAAAGCTATATGATCCTTCGCCGTCTGTATTGGTCCACTCGATACCGATATTAGATGTATAAGTCGCGCTTACTTCCGCTATTTGAACATCAATCTCAATTAACTCTTTTTTCTCTCTTTCCTTGACAAGATCGATGATGCTTTCCTTAAAAGGTTCGATGATCGCCTTGTAATCTTCAACCATGTCTTCTTCGATATCGCCAGAAACAACGATCTTGCCTTCTAAGCTGTTTTTTGTCAAAGAAACGGCCTTGATGCCGGCGGCAGACAAAAGTTCAGTGATCCGCTCTTGAACAAGATCTAGGCTTTCTTCAAAGACCCAAACTGTTGTTTTCCGCTTACCATATTGATCCCAAAGATAAATATCGGTCTTTCCTGGCTTCTTGCCTATTACAAGGACTTCGGTTGTTTTAGTTTCGATCACATCCGCAATAGCTGGATTGGCTACGGCCACGCGCGTTAGTTCTTTAGCCCAAATAGTATCAATATCGCCGACAACAATATGCAGCTCACCTTCATCTTGCTGTCTTAAAATATCTTCGAGGATCTTACAAAAGGCTGGTTGATGACTTACAAAAATAAGGGTTATGGTAAGAAATAAAACAATAAAAGAATAAAAAATATTCCTTTGTTTTTTCATTTTTATTGACCCCCTCGATAAACTTTGATCTCGGGTTCTGGCGACGGAAGATTCTTTTTGGGCGCCTCGGGCTTACGCAAAGAAACAGGGGGCTCGATCATCACGCCTTGGGTCGCTTCTAAATATTGTGTAAAGGTTTCCCAGTTCGCGGACGGCAGCTGATATGCGGCTCTCTCTCCTGGGCCACGCAAAACCAGCTGTAATTTGCCATAAGATTCAGCAAAAGCGATCAACTCTGCTTGCTGTGGATCAACAGCTAACGTAATGATAAGGTTGGACGATTTTTGTTGCCCGTCAAAATCTGCTGGTTCATTCACGTTTGATCCTATCGCCAGGATCTGAATGCCTTGAAATAAAGTTATTGTTGTTTTGGTCGTTTCTTTTTCTTTGCTACCGTCTTTTTTCTCTACCGCAACATTATCAACAGAAGGAATAGAAAGATGGACCAAAACATCAACAACATCCCCCGGGTTAAGCAACCCGCCAACAGCGGAAAGCGTTGTAATGTTCACCGTCACGGCGCGCTTTCCTGCCGGGGTTTTAATGGCTAAGGATTGTTTCTTTACTTCTGGCTTTTCGGTTGTGGGTTGTTGAACGACTTGGGCTTTTTGAGACTTTACAAGATTATCTAACTCTTGTTGTATGCGGCTTGCATACGCGGCTTGCTTTTGATTCAGAGCCTTATTTGCCTCTTCGAGCTCTTGGACTTTAGCTAATAAAAACTGGGCTTGTTTTGATCCCGCCCCCTCTTCAATAGAATGTCCAATATAAATGTTCATTAAAACTGTCGCCGCAACGGCAGAGGCGAGCGCTAAGGCAAGAACAATAATTTTTGGCTTGTCGAGTTTATTAAAGTCAATAGGCATAGGCATTATTTAAGAAGGTTTTCGTTAATAACAATGTTTGCTTTTGCTTTAAGGCTGTCAATATAATCAGCAACTGCCTTTTGTCGTCTCATGGCCAAAACATATTGTTTTAATTGCTCATAATCTTGAGCCTCGGCTTTAATGTTGCCTAGAGGCTCTATATCTCCACCTTTTTGCTCCTCAAGCTTGATGATATAAAACCCTTGATTCCCTTTGAAGACACCACTTGTTTCTCCGACATCAAGAGTTAAGACCATGTTTTGCACTTTTGGGTCTTCAAACTCTAAGAGCAACCCCGTGTCGCCACCATTGGCAGCCGTTGCGGTAATAGAATTTGAGCGCGCGATCTCAGCAAAATCAGCCCCCTGGGCGAGGCTGGCTAAAAGCTCTTTTGCTCTTGCTTCATCCGCGACAACAACTTCACGAAGACGCCATTGATAAGGCTGTCGGAAAAGGTCTTGGTTGGCAGGGTCATTATAAAAATCTTCAACATCTTTATCTGTAACTTGAATATTGTCAACTAGACCCTTAGCAAGCTGCTGGACAAGCAAGGTTTTGCGATACTCCTCAATAGCCGCAACAACGTCTTTGTCTTTGGCCAAACCTTTTCTCTCTGCCTCTCCCACCAAAAGCTGTTGACGAACAAGCTCATCTAATATCGCTTTTCTATTTTCAATATCCTTATCATCAAAGTCACCCATTACCTCTTTTAATGCAGCAACTTTTTCATTAAATTCTTTAACGGTCAGCGTCCAATCATTAAGCTTAACCAAAACATCTTTGGAAGCAGCTGAGGAAGTGCTTGTGGTCGCTGAGCTTTCTGTTTTTTGACTAACAACATCGTTTTTATTTTTTAAAGAAGGAAAATAATCCCCCAAAAAGGTCATCTTGTCGCACCCAACAATACTAAAGCAAACAACGCACACAAAACTAATGAATACTATTAATTTTTGCTTAACCAACACCATACAAAGCCTCCTTTAATTGATCTTACGTTAAATTTCTTTCAGAATATTTTTATTATAAAGATGGTTATTATGAAACACAAGTCTTTTCTGTATTATTTCACCTGTAGAGAGCAAATTGTAAACTTTTCTGTTTCTAAAATATCTTTGAGAATAACGTAAGTCGTATTAAAATTTAACGGGGACACCTTGCTATCAATACAAAAAACAAGATCATAATGATTTTCTTGTTTGGGATGCTCAGAGAGTCTTACCTCGAAAAATTCATTTTTATAAACCCCTGCTTTCTTCTTGTACACGCCCCAAACCTTCACAGACCCTAAAAAACATCGAAAATCAGGCTGCAAAGGCTTGCTGCACTCTTGATCGGCAAAACAAACTACCTTGATCTGGTTAAAAACCCATTTTTTATCCAAGCCTCTCTCTTGGGTGTAAGACGCTAAGCTCCTGTCGCGATCAACAATATCCTCATAAACAACGATAGGGCTATGATCGTGTACTACTTTCAAAGGAAGTTTTTGAAAATATGTCGTGATCCAAACAACATCACCCTTTAAAAAGGAAACTTGTTGATATAAAGGATCTCGATTAAAAACATATCCTTGGGCTAAAGCCATGCCTTGCGAGAAAATAACATAAAAAAAACTTATAATTACCAGAACGATCCATGGCTTAGAACGAAAAATAAAAAATAAGGCAATGGATCCTGCATAAAGTGCAAGAAGGGCTATGTAATATAAAAAATAGAATAAAAAAATATTTATATAAGTGTGAAAAAGAAGTAAAAGCAAAATAGAAAAAATACAAAAAAGAAGCTCTGGTTTATAACTTTTCAACGAACGCTCTGCGCGATAACGCAAAAGAAAAACAAAACAATTAAACGCAAAAACAAACTGATGCGTGAAAATCCCTCCGTCGACCAAGTACGACAATAAAGAAAACGAGCTAATAATATACAGGGGCAGGAAAACTATTTTTTCTTTTTTCCATTCCTGGGCTTTCTGCACCAAAATGATCGACAAAAGAACAAAAAGGCTAAAACATATAAAAAAAGAAAGGCAAAAAAACCAGGGCGGTAAAATTTCTGTGGCTGGATAACCAGCTCCAACAAAAGAAAGAGGCTTAAGCATAGTAGCTGGGTCAAGCCGCCCAAAGAAATGCTGTGCCTTAAAGAAAGAAACGACATAATACCAGGTGGGTTTAAGCGTATGAATGTGATGAAGGCTTGTGGTGTCGCCCACCCCATCAAGCCAAAACCAGTATTTTCCTTTTAAGCTAAAAGGAAGCTCTCTGTAGAGTAAAAAAACAAAATGTGAAAAAATTCCAAAGAAAGCTAAAAGAAAAATAAGAACAAAGCTTGATTTTTCAACCTTTTTAACATCTAAAGAAAATTTACGATCATAACTTACAAAAAGCAAAAAGCAACAAAATGTTGCGTATACAAGAAAAAACGAAACTTTGATATCATAGCTTGTCGCGTAAGCAAAAATGCACACAAAGTCATTCAACGCTTGCATCAACCAAGGATAGGCGCGCGCAAGAAAGAATAAAGAGAAAAAAAAGCAAGACAAAAATAGAAAACCAAATTGTTTTCTCATGAAACTCTACTTAAGATAAAGTTTTTAGATCGTGCACTGAGGACATCCTGTCTGGGAAATACAGCACGGATTCCCTGGAAACCATGGATGGTCACATATAGGGCTTGGATGCCAGTAACACACTGTGCCTGGCCCCGAGGAAGTGCACTGGTATTGAGCAAACAACGCTCCGCAGTTAGGCGTTCCTGTGCAGCACATGCCTCCTCCGCCAGGACAGCTGTTAAAGCATAAGCTCATCGAAAATGGATGTGCGGATATTGATATTTTTATCATCAAAATCGCCCATCACTTGTTTGAGTAAGGCACTTTCTCGTTGAGCTCTTGAGCGGTCAGCATCCATCCATCGATCTTAGCTAAAACATCTTTGCTTGACGCCGAAGAAGTAGTTTGCGCAGGAACCTCTGTTTTCGCTGTAGCAACATCTGCCTTCTTCTTCAGGGAAGAAAAGTAATCCTCTAAGAAAGACATCTTATCGCATCCAGCGCTAACGATCCCAAAGGCTAAAATAAAGCATAGAAAACATATATGTTTATTTTTACCTAACATTGCTTCTTCCTCTTTTTATTTAACTGATAAAATGACTTTGAATGTTTTTATTATAAATATCATATATTTCAAAAAAGAGAAAGATTTATAATCAATCGAGGTCGTAAAATAAAAAGCGAACGGCTAGATGCCGCAAGGATTTCCATAGCTAAAACAAGGACCATCTTGTATGCAGCACTCTTGGGGTGAAGAATTATACGAAGAACACCCGGAAGGATCATTGTCGGCACAAAACGATTGATACAAGTCGCAGTACTCGCCAGGTTGCCCACAGTAAGCACAATCATGTTCCAACACCCACATACATTCACTATGGCTACCGCAATCCGTTGGGTTGCTATAAAGATTGCAATGAATAGGCGGTGGAGGCGGAGGCACGCTTCCCGGGATCTCTGAAGGATCTAAAGCAACGTTGGGATTACTGTTCGCCTGACTAACGGATATCTCCCAGGACCGCATATAGGCGTTGACACTGCGAACAACATAAGGCCCCATAACAAAAATGCCGGCTAAAACCAAAATAATGACCATGATCAACTCGAGCGTGGATTGGGCTTGAAAAAGTTTTTTCATGCTGCTCTCCTTATGTTATAAGTATATCCGCTCTTGCTCTTTTAAGCAAAAAGAAATCACAGTTGTTTTTTTAGTTCTGTGAGAAGTTTTTCAAGTTTTAAAAAATTTTCATTAAAATCAATATCAGGTCTTTGTTCGTTTTGAGGCGCTTGCAGCTCCTGTGTTTCTTTAAGAGAAACATCTGCTTGCGCGTCCGCCTCATAAAGAACTTTTTTAAGATTTTCTATTTCTTGCGCTTGCGGTTTTGGCAAAGCCTCTGAAGATTGCTCCTGTCCGACGCCTAAAGGGCTTTCCTGCAAAACTTCTTTTTTGATCTCTTTTAAAACATTTTCGATGCTGGATGAAGGATCTTCAGGGAATTTTCCGTCGCTCATGTCACAAACCCATCAACAGTGTTTCAACTTCTTTCTTTTCTTCCAAAAGCTCCGTAAGCGTAAGGTCTATCTTTTTGCGAGCAAAATCCGTCAGCTCAAGATGCTCAACGATCTCCCAATCATTGCCGTTACTGCGGACTGGAAAGCTAAAAATGGTGCCTTGCGCAATACCATAACTTCCGTCAGAACACACAGCCACTGAGAAAAAATCTCCTGGCGGCGTTGGTGTTGTCAATCGCTTGACGGTCTGCACAACGCCCTCAGCCGCTGAAGCCGCGGAGGACTTACCCCGAGCGGCGATGATCTCGGCTCCACGCTTTTGGATCCTTTCAATAAAAACTGTTTGAAGCCATGCTTCGTCATCAACGACCTCTAACAAATATTTTTTTCCGATCTTGGCATTATAGAAATCAGGATACTGCGTGGACGAATGATTCCCCCAGATCGCAAGATTGCCGATATCGGCAATATTCACGCCTGCCTTACGCGCAAGCTGAAAAACAGCCCTGTTTTGATCCAGCATGGTCATCGCGAAGAAATTCTTTTGGGGGATCCTTTTGCAGGTTTCTTTGGCGATAAAAGCGTTTGTATTGCAAGGATTTCCAACAACCAAAACCTTGCAATTACTGTTAGCGCAAGAGTCGAGCGCTTTTCCTTGTTCAATAAAGATCTTGCCGTTAATGGACAAAAGCTCTTTACGTTCCATACCAGCTTTGCGCGGCACGCTTCCAACCAGCAAGGCCCAATCTGCACCGCTAAAGGCTTCATTTAAATCTGAGGTCGTTTTGACGCTTTTTAGAAGCGGAAAAGCACAGTCTTCGAGCTCCATCACAACACCTTGCAAGGCAGGCAATGCTTGCGGCAACTCAAGTAAGCTGAGTTCAATATCAGCGTTTGGCCCAAACATCTCTCCTGAGGCAATGCGAAAAAGAAGCGCATAGCCGATCTGCCCTGCCGCTCCCGTTACAGCAACTTTTACTTTGTTGTTCACTTGTTTCTCCTGCTTTTTAGTCTATGCGCCTGGCACTGGAAAAGGAAATTTCTTTTCCGCTAAAAAAAGAACGACGGATTCCATGGTTTGGTCGGCCTTGCGCGCTAACGCTTCCTGAGTATTGAATGCGTTATGCGGAGTAAAAATAACATTCGAATATTGCGCAAGCTCAAGAGCGCAAACCGTAGACGCACTCTTTGAGCTGCGCAAACCAGCTCTTAGGTCGTGCGCCAAGATATGCTCGTCATCGAAAACGTCAAGGCCGAGACCGCTAAGGATCTTTTCATCCACCAAGCGTTTTAAGTCGCTCAAAGGAGAGATCTCTCCTCTTGCAATATTGATAAAAATAGCTCCTGTTTTGACCCGACGCAGCATATCATAGTCGAGCATGTTCCTTGTTTCCTCGGTAAGCGCCGCAGCGCATATGATCACATCAGCCCACGCTAATCCCGGAACAAGGTCAATATATTCTAAGGACGGCAACTTGCGGTCAATATCGACACCGGCGACCTTCATGCGAAGCCCGTGCGCAATATCAACGATCTCCGCGCCAATGTTGCCAACACCAACAACCAACAGTCTTTTTCCTTGACATTCTTGACCTGTAAGACCGTTGCGATGGAACTGCTGAAAAGATCGCTGCTGCGCCACAAGTTTGCGCATCAATGACAGCATCATCGTGATCGCCTGTTCCGCCACAGCCCGGCTACAGTACACGGGAAGATACCCTAAGGCCGCTTGCGTCCTGGTTTCTTGCCTGTAGGCGAGCACGTGATCAAAACCCGTGCTGCGCGTTAAAATGCCATCGATATCATCTTTCCATAATAAAGGAATCCTAGACTGCGTGCGAATACTCAAAAAACGCGCCGGCGCCTTTACAAGGCGCGACTCCTGGATGGTCAGCGGGGTAAACTCTGCGTGGACATGCGACGGACAGATCTTGCGCAAAAGCTCCTGCTCTTCATCAAAGGCCTCAAAAAAAACAATATCAGATTTTTTGTGGCTTACCATTTCCCTGTTTTTCTCATCTCGGCTTTTGGGAAATGTTCCAAGTTGCTCAAGGCTTTTTTAACGTCCTCGTGCGATAAATGAAACGCTTCTAGCTTGCCTGTTAAATATTTTTCATACCCTAAAAGATCCATGAGTCCGTGACCGCTATAATTGAACAGAATGACCTTTTCCTTGCCTTCTTCTTTAGCTTTTTTCGCTTCGTCGATAACGCAGGCGATCGCGTGACTTGTTTCCGGCGCGCAGATCGTGCCTTCGGTTTTTGCCCATGTAAAGGCGGCCTCATAGCATTTCAGCTGATCATACGCTTTAGGCTCGACCAACCCTTCCACGGCGGCCTGGCTGACCAATGGCGCCATGCCATGATACCGCAAACCGCCAGCGTGAATAGAAGGAGGAATAAAATTATGCCCTAAAGAGAACATCGGCAACAAAGGTGTTTTTCCGGCGACATCGCCAAAATCATACATGAACCTACCCTTGGTCATTTTCGGACAGGCGGAAGGCTCTACGGGGATGATCTTGATCTTTTTTCCGTGGATCTTATCCGCGATAAAAGGAAAGGCCAATCCAGCAAAATTGCTCCCGCCGCCGGCACAGCCAATAATAACATCCACCTTTTTTTCTCGAGCGTGCGCGAGTTGCTTTTTTGCCTCAAGACCAATGATCGTTTGATGAAGGAGTACGTGATTTAAAACGCTTCCTAATGAATATCGTGTTTTTCCTGTCTCATCCGCTAACGCGTCCTCGATCGCTTCGCTGATCGCGATCCCTAAACTGCCTGGCGTATCAGGCATTTTTGCAAGAATTTCTTGGCCGATCTTTGTGTCCGGGCTTGGGCTTGGGACACAATCCCCTCCCCAGGCCTGCATCAAAGCTTTGCGCAAAGGTTTTTGATCAAAGCTGATGCGAACCATGTAGACCTTGCAATGCAAACCCAACAAATTACACGCGAAAGAAAGGGCGCTTCCCCATTGTCCCGCGCCAGTTTCTGTTGTTAGCTTCTTAATGCCGAACTGTTTGTTATACCACGCCTGAGCGACAGCCGTATTTGGCTTATGGCTTCCAGCCGGCGAAACGCTTTCATCTTTGTAATAAATCCTTGCTGGGGTTTTTAAAAATTGTTCCAGATATACCGCGCGGCGAAGAGGGGCAGGACGCCATCGATACAGAATTTCTAAAATTTCTTGAGGGATGTCGATCCAACGCTTGGGGCTCATCTCCTGCTCTAAGAGATTGCCTGGAAATATTTTAGCAAGCATTGCCGGGTCGACGGGTTTCCCGTCATAATTTAACGGCGGCAGCATCGCAGTAGGCAAGTCCGCGGCCAAATTGTACCACTTGCGAGGAATGTCTTTTTCGCTCAGGTTGATCTTGATATTTTTCATAAAACTCCTTGTTGTTCCTTTTGATCTCTATCTAGGATCCTTCCAGAGAACTTCGCAGTTCTTGCGTTCAACAAAAAAATCTATGCATGTCCCATCGCCATCCCCGCTATCTCCTCCGTCAGGAGAACAAATCTCTTTTCCTTCTTCATTAAAAAGTATGCTAGGAATATCACAACATTGGGGAGGCACATAATAAACGATCTCGCCGCGGTATTCGCATCGTGAAATGCTTAGCGCCGGATTCGCGACGGGCATACTTTCGTAATTTCGAATAAGGGCTTGGACCCACTGAGGAGGTTCTTTTTCTTGAGAAAAGGCTAAAGAGGCGAACAATAGGCAGGCAACAATAAAAATCGTTTTCATGTTGGTCTTCCTTTCTAAAAAAGAAAAGCGCCCCAAAATAATAAGCGACCCCAACGGGATAAATGATGACACAGCTTATGGATTGAAATGAACATAAGCTGTTGTCAGAGTTTACCCAGCTCACAGCTGTGCTGCTCGCATCAAACTGAATACTTTGTCAAAAGGAATGGTTTCGCTTTCTGCTCAACCACTTCCTCGCTAAACGCTCGGTCGCCCGCTCGCCAAAAGCTCGTACGAAGTTCTTTTCGCGACGTCGTTATTATTCTGGGCCGCATCAAGCGCCCCAAAAATAATAAGCGACCCCAACGGGATTTGAACCCGTGCTGCAAGCTTGAAAAGCTTGTGTCCTAACCAGGCTAGACGATGGGGTCGTTAGAAAACAGAGCACATTATACTCAATGGCCTTATAGCGTCAAGGAAAACTTTATTCTTCCCCGCCATCGTCCTCTTTGGCCATAATGCGTGCCACAGAACTCACGGCATCACTTTTTTCAATGCTGATCAATTTAACGCCTTGCGTATTGCGGCCGGTTTGACGGATGTCCTTAACCGCGCAGCGCACCATCATGCCTTGCTTGGTCACGACCATTAGCTCGTCGTCCTCATGCACGGCTAAGCTGCGCACAACTTCACCATTTTTATCTGTAACACTGATGTTAATGATCCCTTTGCCGCCGCGTGACTGTTGACGATACTCATCAAAAGAAGATCGCTTAGCAAAACCATTAGCGGTCACGCTTAAAAATGTCACGCCTGTTTTTTCAACGCCAGGGATCAACACTTCCATGCTCACAACAACATCTTTTTTGTCGATCTTAATACCTCGGACACCTTTAGCGCCTCGTCCCATCTCGCGAATTTGTTCTTCTTGAAAACGGATCGCTTTTCCTTCGCGCGTTGTTAGAAGCACTTCACATTTGCCATCGCTTAGCGCTGTGCCAACCAAAATGTCGCCTTTTTCTAAAGAAATACCGACGATGCCGCTTTTTCGCGGATTGCTGTATGCCGACAGCTTGGTTTTCTTAATATTTCCTTGGGCTGTGGCGGCTACGATAAATTGATTGTCGGAAAATTCTTTGACAGCGACAATCGATTGGATCCTTTCATCCTGCCCGATCGATAAAAGATTGACGATCGCTTTTCCTTTAGCCGCGCGCGAGGCGATCGGTATCTCGTACACTTTCAACCAGCGCACGATACCCTTGTCAGAAAAGATCAAAAGATAATCTTTCGACGAGGCAACGAACAGATGTTCCACAAAATCCTCTTCTTTTGTTGTCATGGCAGAAACGCCCTTACCGCCACGCTTTTGCTTGCGGTAAGCATCCACGGCCAAGCGCTTGATATATCCTGTGTTACTGATCGTGATCGCCATGTCTTCCTCGGCGATCAAGTCTTCGACCTCGATCTCCTCGACCTTGGCCGCGATCTCTGTGCGGCGCTCATCCGAAAAACGCTTTCTTACGTCCAACAACTCATCTTTAATAAGACCATCGATCTTTTTTTCAGAAGCTAAAATAGCACGATACTCCTCAATATTTTTGAGGAGTTCTTTGTACTCAGCATCGATCTTGTCTTGTTCGAGCGCTGTTAAACGCTGAAGCTGCATTTCCAAGATCGCCTGCGCCTGGATCTCGGAAAGCTCGAATTCTTTCATCAAAGCGATCTTGGCCTCTGCTGTTGATTTTGACGCCTTAATGGTCTTGATGATCTGGTTAATATATTGGATCGCGATCTTCAAGCCTTCCAAAATATGGGCTCGGCGAAGCGCGCGATCAAGGTCAAATTGCGTCCGGCGGCGAATGATCACTCGTCGATGATCAACATAATGCGTCATCAGCTGCTTAAGGTTGAGGACCCGAGGCTGGTTGTTGACAAGCGCGAGATTGATGATACCAAAAGTAGTTTCAAGCTGCGTATGCTTATAAAGATAGTTAAGGACGATCTGCGGCTCCACATCCCTGCGAAGCTCGATCACAACGCGGATCCCATCCTTGTCGCTTTCATCCCGAATATCCGTGATCCCGTCAACTTTTTTGTCTTGAACAAGCTGAGCAATGGTTTCAATAAGGTTCGCCTTGTTCACCTGATACGGGATCTCAGTAATAACAATGGTGTCTTTATTTCCCTTCTGCCGCTCAATGGACGCTTTCGCGCGGATTAGAATCTTGCCTCGGCCTGTTGTATAAGCGTCGACGATGCCTTGGCGTCCGCAGATAATCCCGCCAGTTGGAAAGTCAGGCCCGCGTACATGTCTACATAGCTCTTTGATCTCCACATCCGGATTATCGATCACGGTCACGATGCCATCTACAACCTCTGCCAAATTATGAGGCGCCATATTGGTCGCCATGCCTACCGCAATGCCGCTAGAACCATTAATGATCAAATTGGGAATGGCGGAAGGTAACACTTGAGGCTCTTCCAAAGAATTGTCAAAATTAGGAGAAAAATCAACTGTTCTCTTTTCCAGATCTTTTAGGATCTCTTCCGCGATGGATTCCATGCGGACCTCGGTATAACGCATGGCGGCGGCGGAATCACCATCCACGGACCCAAAATTGCCCTGTCCATCGATTAAAGGATAGCGCAAGGAAAAATCTTGGACCATGCGCACGATCGAATCATAAACAGCTGTGTCACCGTGAGGATGGTATTTACCTAACACTTCACCGACAATACGAGCGCTTTTTTTATACGCTTTGTTATGCTCCATTCCCAGCTCTTGCATCGCGTAAAGAATGCGACGGTGGACAGGCTTGAGGCCGTCTCTGACGTCCGGCAAAGCGCGGCTAACGATAACGCTCATTGAATACGAGAGATAGGAACCCTTCATCTCTTCTTCAATATTTACAGGGAGTATTTTTTCTTTGATCGTAAAATCTTTCATGAATCAAAACCTTTCTTAAATAAACTTATGTTACCCTTCGCCAAGAAAGGCGAAGCAATCTTGACCCAAGTGTTTGCGTTCACTTTGCTCCGCAAGCTTAGGACTCATTAATTAAATGTCCAGATTTCTAACCTCGTGCGCATTAGCCTCAATAAACTCGCGTCGCGGCTCAACCGCGTCTCCCATTAAGGTTGAAAACGTTGTGTCAGCTTCAACAGCATCTTCAAGCTTGACTTGCAGCATCGTACGCTTTGCGGGATCCATGGTCGTCTCCCAAAGCTGCTGCGGATTCATCTCGCCTAAGCCCTTATAGCGCTGGATCTGAATTCCTTTGTTGGCCTGCTCGCGGACAAAACCCAAGATCTCCTGCAACCCAAAAAACTCTTTGCGGTCTTTCTCTGTTTCTGCGACAAAAATGGGCTTCGGCCCTTCTTTTTTCTGGGTCTTTTTTCCTTTCTTGTCGCCTGCATAAGTGAAGCCTGTTCCCTCTTCTGGTTTTAAAAATTCAGTAACGCTAAGGCTATGCTTATTAAGGAGTTTTTCAATCTCCTCAATATCTTCCCCTTCAAAAAGCTCAACATATTGAACATCTTCTTTTTCTTTTGTCATATCCCCAAGCTCTTTATCGTTATAAAGAAAATGGGATTGTTGCTCCACTTTAACCATATAAATTGGAAATTTTTTGGTCTTTTGGTTAATTTTTTCTGAATATTCTTGAAAATTTACTCCCTTTTTCAATAATCTCTCAAAAATAGCTTCTAATCTTACCAAATTGCCTAAGATTTCAAGCAAGACAGATCCCTTGTAAACATCTTTTCCTTTAACTCTGGAAAACTGCAGGTCTTCTGCCCCAAGCTCAATGACTATTTTATTCATCTGCTCTTCAGTTTCAATATACTCTTCCCTCTTGCCTCGCTTTACCTTATATAAAGGAGGTTGAGCAATAAAAATATTGCCATTCTCAACTAATGGTTTCATTTGTCTATACAATAGGGTCAGAAGAAGTGTGCGAATGTGAGATCCATCGACGTCAGCATCGCACATGATAATGATCTTATGATAACGTAATTTTTCTATATTAAACTCTTCCCCAACACCTGTCCCCAAAGCTGTGATCAGAGTGCGGATCTCATCGTTGCTTAAGATCTTATCAAGACGCGCTTTTTCAACGTTCAAGATCTTTCCTTTTAGTGGGAGGATCGCCTGAAACGTTCTGTCTCGTCCCTGCTTGGCGGAACCGCCGGCAGAATCACCCTCCACCAAATAAAGCTCACACATTGACGGGTCTTTTTCAGAGCAATCCGCTAATTTCCCAGGCAGCCCGCCGCTTTCTAAGGCTCCTTTGCGGCGCGTTAACTCTCTGGCCTTGCGCGCGGCCTCTCTGGCCCGAGAAGCAACAATCACTTTTTCAATGATCTTGTTGGCAACAGACGGATTTTCCTCAAAAAACATATTCAGGGCCTCTAAGGTCGTTGAAGCGACAAGCCCCTCCACCTCTAAATTCCCTAGTTTTGTTTTTGTCTGTCCTTCAAATTGGGGATTCGGCACTTTGACGCTGACAACGGCTGTCAGGCCTTCTCGCGTATCATCGCCTGTGATGGCAATCTCGTTCTTTAAAAGATTCTTGCCCTTGGCATAATTATTAATCGCGCGCGTTAAAGCTGATCGAAAACCGCTTAAATGCACCCCACCTTCAGTCGTATGAATGTTGTTAGCAAACGAAAAAACATTTTCCGCGTAGCTATCGCTATATTGCAAGGCTGCCTCAAGCTCAATATGGTCTTTAGCCGCTTGAAAATAAATAACTTTTTTATGCAACGGCTCTTTATTGGCGGAAAGATGCTCAATAAATTGCACAATCCCGCCGTTAAACTGAAAAATGGTTTCCTTTTCTTTTTTTGCCCTTTTGTCAGCCAGCTTGATCCATATCCCTTTATTTAAGAACGCAAGTTCGCGCAGGCGCTTAGCCAGGACATCATAAGAAAAAGATGTTCCTTCTTTAAAAATTTGAGCGTCGGGTTTAAAAGTAACCTTTGTGCCTCGATCCTTGGTCTTTCCAATAACAGTAAGCTTGGAAACAGTCTTTCCTCGCTCGTAGCGTTGATGATAAATGCTGCCGTCCCGCTTGATCTCAACCTCGAGCCAAACCGACAAGGCATTCACAACGCTTACGCCCACGCCGTGCAAGCCTCCCGACACCTTATACGTGCGGTGGTCGAACTTTCCACCCGCGTGTAATGTTGTTAAGGCGACTTCAACAGCGGGTTTTTTTTCTTTTGGATGCATGTCTACGGGAATGCCGCGCCCGTTGTCAATAACGCTAATCGTTTCGTTCTCGTTAACGACAACCTCGATCTTGTCACAATGTCCACCCATCGCTTCATCAATGGCGTTATCAACGACCTCATAAACCATGTGGTGCAACCCGCGCACGGTCGTGTCCCCAATATACATCGCCGGACGCATCCGAACAGCTTCCATCCCCTCAAGGACCTGGATATTACTAGCGTCGTATTTTTCCCCTTGCTTAACGGGTTTTTCTGTAAGATCAGTTCGTTTTTTTGTTTTTTCTTCTTTATTCGTTTTCATGTAACCTTTCCTATTTTAAACGTAATTTCTGAAATCTCCGGAAGACCTTCTTGCATCTTATAAAGAATCGCTTTTTTATGTAACGTCAGATCAAATACCCTGACGGGAGAATCCACAAAAACCAACAACTTCCCCTTTTTTATCCCTACCAATCGCGTATGCTGAACTGTTTTCTGATCAACAGCTTTCTGCCATAGAGCTTGGATATTTTGTTCTTGTTGGGGTTTTTGATCTGAAATACTTTGAACAACTTGTTTTAAGATATCCTTGATCTGTTCCATACCTAAATACGCATAGGAAGAGCCAGATACAAATAATCATCCAGGCGGATCACGCCCGGTTTGTCAGCCCCTAAAAATTCCAAATGAATCTTATCCTGAGCAATATTTTTTAACACTTCAATAAAAAAAGACGGATTAAAACCAACAATCACCTCAGCGCCCCCATATTCAATATTGACCTCTTCGCGGGACTCCCCTACATCAGGCGTTACCTTTGAAACGACCAATTTATCTTTAAAAACCTCAAATTTAACAGCTTGAAAATCAGGGGTCGCTAATAAATTTGCTCGGCGTATGGCAGCTAATAATTCTTGCGTGACAACACGGATCTTAGTTGGTTGCTCTTTAGGAATCACTTGGTGATAGTTAGGGAATTCCCCTTCAATAATACGGGTTGCGATCAACACATTATTAATATCAAATAATAATTGATTTGTTCCTGTCAAAAACGGCATCACACCATCGTCTTTAAGGTTGCGGGTAATTTCCTGAACTGCTTTTAAAGGAATAATAATCTTAATCTCTTTTTTAATAGCGGTTTCCATTTTTCTTTCAATTTTAGCCAGGCGTCGACCATCCGTCGCGACAATCCGAATCACATTCCCATCAATCTCTAAAAGAACACCATTTAAAACATAACGGGCTTCTTCATGGGAGACCGCAAAAGAGGTCATGCGTAACATTTCTTTTAAGATCGGTTGATCTATCGATATAGCCTCTGCGTTTTTAAATTCAGGAAATTTTGGGAATTCTTCTTTAGGTAAACCGATCAATTTAAAAAGAAATTTATCCCCTTCAATCTCTATATGATTATTCTTCTTTGTTGATATAACAATATCGCCTGCAGGCAATTCTTTAATAATATCGCTAAATTTTTTAGCTGGGATCGTAATAGACCCTTCTTCCATGATTTGCACAGGTATTTCACATGAAATTCCTATATCAAGATCCGTTGCATACAACCGAATAGAAGAATTTTTTCGTGTTTCAAGTAAAATATTCGCAAGGATTGGTAGTGATGATTTTAAGGATACTACATTTTGTACCTTTAAAATTCCTTGCAACAAGTCTTCTTTAAAAATTTTGATTTTCATAAGGAACTACTTTCTAATATTTTAAAATTATAAAATAGTTGTAGTTGTATTAGTGTTTGTGGAAACTGTGAATAACAACGAAAATCCTAATAAAACAACAGGTTATAAAAATATTATATGTGAAAAACGTTTTAATAAAATCATTTTATGTTTTTATTTCTGTGGATAAATGATCAACAATATTTTTTAATTGATTATTAACAATTATTTCTTTTTCTATTTTTTTACATGAATGCAAAACAGTTGTATGGTCTTTTCCGCCAAAACAAGCTCCGATCTCAGGTAAGGAAAGATTGGTTTGTTGGCGGGCTATATACATCGCCACTTGCCTTGGCAGAACGATATTTTTGTTCCGTTTATTCGTTTTTAGGTCAAATAAAGAAACATTAAAATGGTTCGCTACAGATTTTTGGATCATATCAATATTAATGATCTTTGTGCTTTCTTGGACCATATCCCGTAAAATAATTTTCGTCATTTCTAGAGAGATCGGTTTTTCTTCTAATAAGGAATATGCCATAACCCGGACCAAAGCACCTTCTAGCTCGCGGATATTGGTTTTGATCTGCTCTGCTATAAAAGTGATCACGTCATCTGGAACCTTGGCCGGCTCCCGCTCTATTTTTTTACGCAATATTGCTACGCGGGTTTCAAAATCCGGTGGCTGAATATCCGTGATCAGGCCCCAGGCAAAGCGCGAACTAAGGCGCTCTTCAAGCTTAGGAATGCTTTTTGGGGGCTTGTCTGATGAAACAACAATCTGTTTACGGTTTTCATGTAAGTCGTTGAAGGTATGAAAAAATTCTTCCTGAGTGGATTCTTTGCCAGCAATAAAATGAATATCATCGATCAACAGAACGTCAATATTGCGAAACCGCTGGCGGAATTGCACAGTCGCGCGATGACGAATCGCGTCGATCAAGGCATTGGTAAATTTTTCAGATGAGATATAACAAAATTTTGTTTTAGGTTGCTTGACCCGAATACGGTTCGCGATCGACTGCATTAAATGTGTTTTTCCTAAGCCCACTCCCCCGTAAATAAACAACGGGTTATATGCTTTAGCTGGGGATTCCGCCACAGCCAAGCTTGCCGCGTGAGCAAAGCGATTGGAAGACCCGATAACAAAATTCTCAAAAGTAAAACGCGGCGTTATGGAGGACGCGTCCTCGGCGGGAGTTGTTGGCCCAGCGGTCGGTGTTATTTCTGGGAAAGGAAGCTTAGGCTTATCCGCGAAAAGACGAGGATTGACCTCAAATTCAATGTTGATATTGGTCGGCGTAAGATCATTGAGGACATTTTCGATCGTTTCCAGATAGTGCTCGATGATCCAGTTCTTAAAGAATTCATCAGGAGTTTCAATGACTAGGGTTTCATCATTCTTTGCTTTGACGGCCAGGGAAGAAAACCAGGTTTCATAGGCTGTATCCCCTATTTGTAGGCGGAGATTCTTTTGTGTTTGTTCCCAGATCGTCAGCAGACTCATCTAAAACCTGTCGTTGAGCTTTCTTGCACAACTCTTCCACAGATTGCACAGTTTTTCCACAGGAAGAGGTAAAATAAATGACCGCGGATAAATCTTCCACGGCGCAAAACGAACTTATTATAACAAAGGATTTTTGAATTTCAACATAAAACAATTACAGGCACGGCAGAACGCTTTGTGCGTACAGCAACAATGTAACATCTTGATCGATAAAACGTTTTAACCCATCTAGAAAAAACTTGACTAGAAAAACGAGCGTGATATACTTAACCAAATTATTTTTATTCAATCTCTAAAGATGCTGCAAGGCGGTATCTTTTCTTTTTGCAAGGGAAAAAAATCATGAAAAAACATCTTAAGACGCCAACGAATATTAAAGGTAAAAGAAGCCACGGTTTTCGCCGACGCATGAAAACTTCCGACGGGCGAAAGATATTAAAGCGCCGACGACAAAAAGGGCGTAAAAGACTTACAAAGTAGTCAGGCCGGACACCCTCCTCTGCTCATGACAAGAATTTTAACGTTCATCATTATTTGTTATCAACAAATAAAACACGCGTTTTTTCCGGCGACATGCCGTTTTTATCCTTCATGCTCTGCGTACAGCCTTTTAGCGCTTAAGAAATATGGCGCGCTTAAAGGATCTTGCAAGGCGATCTTGCGTGTTTTGCGCTGTTCTCCCCTGTCCAAGGGAGGATATGACCCCCTAACTTAAAAGGATTATAATGGAAAAAAGAACATTTTTGGCTATTATTTTATCTGTATTAGTATTATTTTTTTACCAGAGTATGGTGTCTTCCAAGCTGAACAAGCCAGGCCAGAAAGCAGATGTTATACAAACTATTGAAAATAAAGAAGTTATAGATGTAAAAAATGATGATAAGAAAGAAAGTTTATTGCCTGAAGAAAGCTCTCTGCCCCAAAAAGAACAAATAATTGCTGAAAAGATACTTGTTATAGAGAACGAAAAACTTTTTGTTGAGATCTCAAATATTGGCGCAAGGATTAAAAAAATCGACATTAAGGGCAAAGAAACATTTCCGGTTTATAACATTTTTCATTTTGATGGGTTTTCCGATTTAGTTTTTTCAGTTCGAGAGGCTTCTGTCAATAGAATTGTTTTAAGTTCAAAAAAGAATGGGATAGAAATAAGCAAAACATATGATTTGTCCAATAAAGGGTATGAAATCAATCAAGAAATAGTAATCTTAAATTTTGATAAAATGTCCAATGTGAAAGAGATAGATATCGTCGCTATTGGTATTGATGCAAAGCTATCGGAAAAGATAAACCCTCAAGAATACGGACTATATGAGTATAGCGTTGCCACACAATCAAAAACTATTCGTAAAAACAACGCACATCGTTTTTCATCAAAAGAGTCAAAGACAGAAGTCGAACCCGTTAAATGGATTGGATTTAGAAACAAATACTATTGTTCTGTTTTTCGGCCAGAATTTAAAACAACAGGCTACAGGATCAACGTGATTGATGAAAATAAAGCCCTAATATCATTTAAAACAGATGATCTTTCGAATAGCTTATCTTTAAAAGGGCTACTTTATGTTGGGCCCCAAGACATGACCCTTCTTAAAGAGGCAGGATTTGATGATTTTATTGTTTTCAGCAAGTTTTGGCTTATCGATATGGTATCAAAAGCAGTGCTTAAATTCGTTGAATTTACACAAAAATATATAAGAAATCCTGGAATTTCAATACTTTTAGTAAGCTTTTTAATCTATTTGGCCATGTATCCACTGACAATGAGTGGCATGGTCTCAATGAAGAGAATGCAATCTCTTCAGCCAAAAATCTCAAAGCTAAAAGAACAGTATAAAAACAATCCACAAAAGCTTAACCAAGAAGTGATGGAGCTTTATAAAGAGAATTCCGTTAATCCGTTAGGGGGGTGCTTGCCATTTATTATACAAATGCCAGTATTTATAGGTCTTTATCAGGCCCTATGGAGGTCTGTTTTGTTTGAAGGGCAGAGCTTTTTGTGGATTAAAGATCTGTCAAAGCCTGATAGGCTTTTTACATTGCCATTTAACATACCCTTTATTGGTAATGAGTTTAATATATTACCAATATTGATGATGATCGCCATGTTCATTCAGCAGAAGCTTTCTTCGAAAAACATGGTAATTACAGACGAAAATCAGGCAATGCAGCAAAAAATGATGACCATGTTTTTTCCGATATTTTTAGGCGTTATATTTTATAAATTTGCAAGTGGACTTAATCTATATTTTACAATGTTTTATTTCTTGTCTGCTTTTTCGCAATATAGAATGTCCAAAATGAAAGTATAAATGATCAAGAAAGAAAAGAAAATTAGACTTGAATTTTATGGTATTTCTGTTGACGATGCTGTGCAGAAAGCCATTAAAGAATTAAATGTTCCACGTGAAACATTGGTTGTTAAAGTTGTTTCTGAAGAAAAAAAAGGGCTTTTTGGAATGGAAGGGGAGAAGCCAGCAAAAATCATTGTTTCTTTAAAGAAAAAGTAGTAGAATGATTCAAATAAATGTTCCACGTGAAACATAGAGGTCTCTATGGGAAAAATAATTGCTTTATGTAATCAAAAGGGCGGAACAGGCAAAACAACAACAGCTGTTAATCTTTCTGCAGCTTTAAGCGAGAAAGATAAGAAAATCCTTTTGGTTGACATGGACCCTCAAGGCAACGCGACAAGCGGCCTCGGTATTAATAAAAATCAAATAGAGAAATCTATATACGATGTATTGCTTAATAGAATTAAAATCAGTGAAATTTGTGTCCAAACTGAATTTAACAATCTTTTTGTTGCTCCTTGTAATATAAATTTAACAGGAGCTGAAATCGAATTGGTAGGCGCTTTATCTCGAGAAACAAGACTCAAGAGAGGCCTAGAAGAAATAAAAGAAAATTTTGATTATATTTTTATTGATTCGCCGCCATCATTAGGGTTGATCACTTTAAATTCTTTAGTAGCCAGTGATTCAATTATTATTCCCATACAATGTGAATTTTACGCGCTCGAAGGAGTTTCTCAGCTTTTAAACACGATTAATCTTATTCGAGAAGGTCTGAATCCTCAGCTCTACATTGAAGGAGTTTTGATGACCATGGCAGATTTTAGGACAAATCTTACTGTCGAAGTTATTAAAGAGATCAGAAACTTTTTTAAAGACAAAGCATATACAACAGTCATCCCGCGAAACGTTAAACTGAGCGAAGCCCCAAGCTATGGCAAGCCAATCTCGGTATATGATAAAAATTCTATCGGCGCCAAGAAATATGAACAGTTCGCGCGCGAGTTTCTCGGCGAAAAAATAGCTGAAGAAACAGAAAAGATTTCTCAAGCCAACTAAGAGGGAGAATACTATGGAAAAAAGCGCATTAGGCAAAGGCTTGTCAGCTCTTATTCCCGAAAATGTAAAAATAGAAAAAGATGATATTGTCACATATCTTCCTATCGCGCAGATCAAAAAAAATGCTTTTCAGCCGCGCAAAGAATTTAACGAAGAAAAACTTTCAGACCTGATCTCTTCCATTAAAGAAAAAGGTGTTTTGCAGCCGCTGCTTGTCAGAAGATCAGCAGATGGTTATGAGCTGATCGCAGGTGAGAGACGTTTGCGCGCGGCCCAAACATTGAATATTGGCAAGGTGCCTGTCATTGTTAAAACAGCCACAGACCAGGAAGCTCTGGTGTTAGCGCTCATTGAGAATATTCAGCGCGAAGAACTTAATCCTATTGAAGAATCCAAGGCGTATCAGCGGCTTATTGAAGATTTCAATTTTACGCAAGACCTTGTGGCACAATCAGTTGGAAAAGATAGGTCTACCGTCACAAACATGTTAAGACTTCTATCCTTGCCGGAAGACATTCAGCAAAGTATTTCTTTGGGGTCATTTTCTGTTGGCCACGCGCGGGCACTTTTGTCCATTCGCGATGAAGCGCAACAAAAGATTTTTTGGCGGAAAACAACAGATAAGGGCCTTTCCGTTCGCGAACTTGAGAATATTATCAAGAGCGAAGCCGGCGTTCTTTCTCGCGGGCGTAAAACAACAGGCGAGCGCAAAGACCCGTACGTTGTTTCTGTAGAAGAAGAACTACAGCGCGCGTTAGGAACCAAGGTTCGTATTGCGGCAAAAAAGAAACGGGGAAAGATCATTGTAGAGTATTATTCAAATGATGATCTTGAGCGCATAACAAAAATCATGACAAGACAATAAAGGATCATTTATGATCAAAGGCATGACAGGTTTTAGTTCTGTTGAGATCGTTCAGGGCGCTACAAAGGCTGTGCTCGAGATCCGCAGCGTTAATCACCGTTATTTAGATGTCGCATATTTCTTACCGCCTGGCTTTGTTTGTCTTGAAGATAAGATTCGGGCGGTCGTTCAGCGGTCCGTGACTCGCGGGCGTGTCATTGTTTCGATAAAGATCGTTGAAAAACAAGAGCCTGACATTGCTTTCAACAAGGGTGTTATTCGCGCGTATCTAAGGCGAGAAAAAGAGATTAAAAAAGAATTTCATCTGCAAGGAGACTTAAGTCTCAGCGACCTGATCAAGCTTCCAGGGGTTGTTGAGGTTCATGAAGTTGAGCCTAAAACAGCTCTTCTTTGGCCAGCGATAGAAAAGTCCATGACAAAGGCTTTGAATATTTTGACTGTTATGCGGCAAAGAGAGGGAAAGAGCATTGCCAAAGATATTACAAAGCAAACTTCTTGTATGTTGTTGAGAATAAACACGATACGATCTAAAGAAAAAGAATTGATTTCACAAAATAAGCAAAGACTGTCTATAGAAGAGATGGAATCGTATCAGAAAAGCATTGATGTCAATGAAGAGCTTTCCAGGCTTTCACACCACATTGAAGAAGTTCGACGATTGCTGAAGAACAAGGAAGCCATAGGTAAGCAAATTGATTTTATTGCGCAAGAAATGCAGCGGGAAGCGAACACGATAGGGTCTAAGCTACAAGACAAAGTTGTTTCAAGCGCCGTGATCGCGCTAAAAAGCAGCATTGAGAAGATACGCGAACAGGCGCAAAATATCGAATGAGTTATTTATGAGCCGACGTGGAAAAATTTTTGTACTTTCTGGTCCCTCAGGCTCAGGAAAAACAACGCTTCATAACACACTGCTCTGTGATAAAGAGATCAGAAGATCGTTGGTAAAGACGATCTCTGCGACGACACGCTTACCTCGCGAAGGAGAAAAGAATAAGGTCCATTATTTATTCTTTTCTAAAAAGCTGTTTCAAAGCCGGATCAAGCGAGGCTATTTTCTGGAGTGGCAGAAAGTTTTTAATGATTATTATGGAACGCCGAAGACTCAGGCCAGGCGTGTTTTAAAGTCTGGGCGCAGTGTTTTGCTTTGTATTGACGTGAAAGGCGCAAAAGTAGTTTTTGATCTTTTCCCTGAGGCGGTTGGGATCTTTGTGAAAGCGCCCTCTTTAGACGCTTTGCGCAAACGCCTTCAAGGGCGGGGGACCGAAGGCAAATCAGTGGTTGCGCATCGATTGGCGGTTGCGCGCAAGGAATTAAGAGAAGCAAAACGCTATCGCTATGTAATCGTCAACGATCAAATAAAAACAGCAGTTAAAGAACTTAAAAGTATCGTCGAGCAAGAATTATCTAAAACGACTTAATAGCAGGGGAAAGGAAAATTATGGCGTATCAACCATTAGAAAAATTATTGCCAAGAGCGAAAAGTAGCATTTATCGTCTTGTTCTTTTAGGCGCAAAGCGTGCCACAGAGCTTGCTGAAGGCATGCCAAAGCTTATTGATCGGCCAAGCACGATCAAGACAACAACGCTCGCGCTGGAAGAAATTGCCGTAGGAAAGGTTGTTTTAAAAGGATGCGAGGATCAGCTTGAAAAGAAGCCGGAAAACACTGACGCCGCGCCCAAAAAAGGGTCTAAAGGAAAGTAAGCCGTGTCTGGAAAGAAACATATTCTTTTAGGGGTAACAGGGAGCATTGCCGCATACAAGGCGTGCGACATCATTCGTTGTTTGCAGCGCCAGGATATGGATGTTGCCGTTGTGATGACGCAAGAAGCTAAAAATTTTATTACTCCGCTGACCTTGGCGAGCTTATCGCGCAATCGCGTGTATTCACAGATGTTCTTAAAGGATTTTGCGGATTGGGACATTGAGCACGTTAGCCTTGCCCAGCGCGCGGATCTTTTGTTGATCGCGCCTGCGACAGCGAACATTATTGGTAAGATCGCTCACGGGATCGCGGACGATCTTTTGTCGTGTATCGCCATGACGACACGCGCGCCGATCGTGATCGCACCCGCCATGAACGATGGGATGTATACGAACAAGATCGTTCAGGAAAATATGAAAAAGCTGCACGCAAGCGGTATGCACTGTATCAACCCCACGAAAGGCTTGCTGGCGTGCGGGACGGTGGGGGAAGGGCATTTAGCGGATACCGAAGTGATCGTAAAAAAAGTTTGCGCTCTTTTGAAAAATAAATACAATATGTAGGTTATTTGATAAAAAGGTTGTTTTCGGCGAGGCAGCATCCTAGTTCTTTGAGAGATGTTTGTCGTTCATTTTTAAAAGGTCTTTGCTGGCGACGCCCCGATTTTCCCTAGAGAATAATTAAGAAGAAATCGGGATGCCTCGGTTTCCTCTAAAAATTTTAAGGATAAATCGAGACGTAGCCAAGTGGGGCGACTTTTCTGAAAGAAATTTTGGAAGTCGACGCTCATCTTCCTTTTGAAAAGAGAAAAGATGAGCTAAGGCAGATTCCTTTATTTTTCCAGCACAGGGGTGCTTTGTAGAAGGGCTTTTTCGGCGCGATAGCCAAGTGGTGCCGATGTTTTTATAAAGAATTTAAGGTGACATCGGCGCCCGACATCCTCTAAAAGATTATTTTAGGAATGTTGGGCGAGGCAGCCTCCTAGTTCTTTGAGAGATGTTTGTCGTTCATTTTTAAAAGGTCTTTGCTGGCGACGTAGCCAAGTGGTAAGGCAGAGGTCTGCAAAACCTTTATTCATCGGTTCGATTCCGATCGTCGCCTTTAGTTTTTTAAAAATGAACGACAAAAGGTCTGCAAAACCTTTATTCATCGGTTCGATTCCGATTCGCGCCTTAAACTTGCCTCGCCTCTGGCGAGGAAAGTTTACATCGAAACATTCTTTGTTTGGATGGGCACCTAAAACGATCTTTGCAATTTTTCGCCGGGCAAGTGGTGGAATGGCATACACGAAGGACTTAAAATCCTTTGGCCGTAAGGCTGTGAGGGTTCGACTCCCTCCTTGCCCATGTAAAAAAGTCAAAAGTCAAAAGTCAAAAGGCAAAAGGCAAAGCGAACAAAAAAAGAAATTTCTAAAGCAAAAAATAAAAAGATTTTGTATGACGACGCTAAGCTTTGTAACATATTTTTGACTTTTAGCAGTTTGTTTTTCAAAAGGTTTTTGGTTTGTTAGTGTTTGACTTTTGGTTTTTGAATTTTGAATTAATTTTTGTGGGCTTATAGCTCAGTTGGTTAGAGCGCTTCCTTGACATGGAAGAGGTCTGAGGTTCGAGTCCTCATAGGCCCACCAGATTTTTATATGAACATACAACTTAATACCCTACGACATAGCTGTTCGCATATCATGGCGCAAGCTGTTAAAGAGCTTTGGCCTGATGTGAAGGTCGCGATCGGGCCGGCCATTGACAACGGCTTTTATTATGATTTTGACAAGAAGGATCCGTTTACCCCTGATGACCTAAAAGCTATTGCTAAGCGCATGCGCCAGATCATAGAGAAGAAACCTGCATTGACACAACGGTTTATGTCAAAGACGGATGCTGTTAAATTATTTCAAGAGCGTAACGAACCCTACAAGATCGAACTTATTAACGAGATCCCCGATGAGCAGGTTTCTGTTTATCAAACAGGGGACGGCTTTGTTGATCTGTGCAAAGGGCCTCACGTGAGCAATGCTGGCGAGATCAAGGCGTTCGCGCTTTTATCCGTGGCTGGCGCCTATTGGCGCGGCGACGAGAAAAACGCCATGTTGCAGCGTATTTACGGCACATGTTTCCCGACGGAAAAAGAGTTGAAAGAACATCTACAGCTTTTAGAAGAAGCGCAAAAGCGCGATCACCGCAAGCTTGGGCCTCAGCTGGACCTTTTTAATTTTTATCAAGATGAAGCCGGCGCGGGACTGATCTTTTATCACCCCAACGGCGCGATGGTGCGCAAACTTATCGAAGATTATATTAAAGACGAGAACCTTAAGCGCGGCTATGAGCCGGTCATGACACCGCATATTTTACGCGGCAAGCTTTGGGAAGTTTCAGGGCATGCTGGATATTATAAAGAAAATATGTATTATTTTCATGTGGACAACGAAGAGTATGCCGTTAAGCCCATGAATTGCCCCGGGCATATTTTGATCTATAAATCGCGGTTGCGTTCCTATAGGGAAATGCCTGTGCGTCTCTTTGAGTTGGGGACCGTTTATCGACAAGAGAAAGCCGGTGTGCTGCATGGACTTTTGCGTGTGCGTGGATTTACGCAGGATGATGGCCACATTTTCTGCCGGGAAGATCAGATCCGCGATGAAGTCAAGAACGCCATTGATTTTGTTTTTGCGGTCATGAAGGATTTTGAGTTTGAAAGCTCTGAGATCGAGTTGAGCACGCAACCTGCCAAATTCATCGGGACACAACAAAATTGGGATATGGCTACAGAAGCCTTAAAGGATTCTTTGGAAGACAAAAAGATCCCTTACGCTATTAATCCCGGGGATGGTGCGTTTTACGGCCCCAAGATCGACATCAAGCTTAAGGACGCGATCGGTCGTTTGTGGCAATGTGCCACGATTCAGTGTGATTTTGCGCTGCCTGAACGTTTTCAAATGACCTATGTTGATGAGAGCGGCCAGGAGAAGCGCCCGATCATGATCCATCGGGCTATCTTAGGCAGCTTTGAGAGGTTCTTTGGTATGCTGGTAGAACACTACGCGGGAGCTTTTCCTTTGTGGCTGGCTCCTGTGCAAGTAGCCCTGATCCCTATTCGCGAAGCGCACATCGATTATGCCAAAGGCGTAAAAGAAGATTTACAAAAGCAAGGCTTTCGGGTTATAATGGACGCCAGAAACGAAACGCTGGATAAACGCATCCGTGAAGCATCCTTGAAAAAAATTCCCTATATAGCGATCATCGGCGATAAAGAGGCAGAGGCTAAGACCGTTTCTGTGCGCAAGCGTGGCAGCGGGGAAGCCGGCGCTGTACCCGTTTTGGATCTTATAGAAAAACTTAAAGCAGAAATTTCTCAAAAAATATAAACCCTTTTACAGGAGGTAATGGCTATTAATAAGTACGTTCGCATTAACGAGTATATTCGCGTTCCAGAAGTCCGTGTCATTGGAGCAAACTCTGAACAGTTGGGCGTTATGATCGTGCGCCGAGCTGTTGATATGGCCAAAGAGCAAGGGTTGGACCTTGTGGAAGTCGCGCCCATGGCCAAACCTCCTGTATGCCGCATCATCGATTTTAGTAAGTACAAATATGAACAGGAAAAGAAAGAGCGCAAAAGTAAAAAAAGCCAGCACGTGACCCATTTAAAAGAAATTCGCGTGAAGCCGCATATTGACGAACATGATTATCAGGTCAAGCTTAAGCAGGCGATCACTTTTTTAACAAAGCATGATAAAGTAAAGATCAACCTCTTTTTTCGAGGGCGGGAAATGGCCTTTAAAGAGCAGGGCCGCCAGGTATTGAGCCGTTTTGTCGCCGACCTGTCCGAGCATGGACAGCTGGAAAAAGATTTTGGCTTAGAGGGGCGCGTGATGTCTTTGGTGGTCGCGCCGAAAACCGCTAAGAAATAAACACAACGAGGGAGACGTATGCCAAAACTTAAAACGAACCGTTCCGCCCGGAAACGATTTCATGTTACAAAAACCGGAAAACTAAAGAAGCGAAGCGCTTTTCGAGGGCACATCTTAGGCAAAAAAAGCCGTAAGCGAAAACGCCATCTTCGCCAAAGCAGTTATTTAACCAATTCTGACGCAAAAAAGATCAGGAAGATCCTGCCCTACGCTTAATAGCGCAGGTGCATAACATTAAGGAGGAAGTTGTCTTATGCCGCGTACCAAACACGCTGTTGCTTCGCGTAAACGAAAAAAAAGAGTTCTCAAGCTGGCCAAGGGCCAGTTTGGGCAAAGAAGTAAAAGATATCAACAGGCTGATCGTTCAGTCCGTCGAGGACTGAGGTTCGCGTATCGTGACCGCAAGGTAAAGAAGCGCGAGTTTCGCGCTTTGTGGGCTGTGCGCATCAATGCTGCTTGTCGCGAGGCCGGCATTACCTATAGCCGCTTTATTAGCGGGCTAAAAAAAGCCAAGATTGAATTGAATCGCCAGATGCTGGCTGAATTAGCCGTCAGCGCGCCCGCAAGCTTTCAAAAGCTTGTCAAGCTCGCCCAAGGATAAGATAAGCATAAAAGCCGATACACAAGGCTCTTGACGCGAGTAGTTAACCCTACTGCTTCAAGAGCCTTTTTTGTTGCCTAAAAAACAAAAAGATTCTACGCTTATTTGATAGTTTTTTTGATCGTTTAATGTATAATAAAAGAAATTAAAAATATTAATACTATTCATATGCCCTCTTGGAATTTTGAACAACTTATTGATCAGGCGAAAAAAGACTTTGCTTCTGTTGCAAGCTCAGCAGACCTCGAAGATCTTCGCGTTAAATATCTAGGCCGCAAAGGGCTTGTCACTCAAATCTACGACAGCCTTGCTCAAGCAACCCCTGAAGAAAAGCCCTTGATCGGTAAAGGCGCCAACGACCTGAAAAAAATTGTTAGTGAGCTTTTTGACCAAAAGAAGGGATCGCCTTCTTTGTCTGCGGCCGCAAAAAAAGACGGATCCTTTTTTGATATTACGCTTCCTGGCGTTGCTCCAGCGCCGGGACACCGGCATATCTTATCGCAAACCATGAATGATATCTGTGGCCTTTTTGAGCGTTTGGGTTTCGCGATCTTTGAAGGACCGGAGATCGAGACAGAGTTTAATAATTTTACAGCATTAAATATTCCCATTGATCATCCTTCGCGCGATGCGTTCGATACGTTTTACTTGAAAGAGCGCGATCTTTCAACCAAAGACAGGTATCTTTTACTGCGCAGTCACACCTCGCCGGCGCAGATACGCGTGATGCAGGCCTTTAAGCCGCCTTTGGCTGTGGTTGTTCCCGGCAAGGTATATCGTCCGGACGCCATGGACGCGAGCCATTCGTTTATGTTCCATCAGGTCGAGGGCCTTGTTGTGGATGAAGATATTAAGCTCGCTGACCTTAAGGGATTGCTGACGAATTTTTGCAAAAAGTTCTTTAGCGAGAATATCAAAATGCGTTTTCGTCCGCATTTTTTTCCGTTCACAGAACCTTCGGCGGAGGTGGACATTTCGTGTTATATTTGTGGTGGAAAGGGCTGCTCGGTTTGCGGCCGCAAGGGCTGGCTTGAGATCTTAGGTTGCGGCATGGTGCATCCTAAAGTCTTTGAAGCGGTCAAATACCCGAAAGGCAAATATACAGGCCTTGCCTTTGGCATGGGTGTTGAGCGCATCGCGATGCTTAAGCATGGGATCAACGACATAAGGCTTTTTTATGAAAACGATATGCGATTTTTAAAACAATTTTAAGAAAAAGAGGTTTCGCGTGAAAAAAATAATTTTATCAGCTTTATTCATTCTTTTCTTTGCATCCTTCGCCTTTGCCCAAACAGATCAGCTAACGCTGACAACGTATTATCCCGCGCCATTTGGCATGTATCAAGAGATGCGCGTGATGGGAAAGCTGGGGGTTGGGACGACGGATCCAAAAAACAAGCTTGATGTAAACGGCTCTGTGGCAATAGGCAACTATGCGGGCAGCGCTACGGCTCCAGTAAACGGTCTTATTGTTAGCGGAGATGTTGGCATAGGCACAACAGCTCCTGCGGTCCCTTTTCATGTTTTTCAAGCTCCTTATTCTTTTTTTAGTCCATCAGCCCTGGCAGCTTTTACTACTGGCGCTAATCAGCCCGCGCTTATTGCTGCATCTAGGAATGGCTACACTTTTTCAGCAGCTGACGCCAAGCTTCCAATGAATCATGTTGGCATTTATGCTTTGGGATCTGATGGAACTAAGTCTAATAGCATAGGATTTGCTGGATATTTTGCAATGGGAAAAACATATTTTGCGGATAACGTAGGCATTGGCACTACAAGTCCTGTGGCGCGTTTAACCGTCGATGATGGTTCCGGAGCTTATAGCACTTCAGGAAGCAATCCTTTGGGCTTGTTCGTGACGGGAACGAAAAGTAGACCAGCTGTATCTGTTATATCAGCTAACCAGTATGGGGTTTCTCAGCCAAACTTAGGAAATACAGCCATTTATGTGCACGGTTCCGATTATGCTGGATATTTTGATGCAGGAAAAACATATTTTGCGCAAAATGTCGGCATAGGAACGACAAATCCTATCGCCAAACTTGAAGTCATTGGCTCTTTAAAGAAAGGGCCGACTACCGCAAGCACAGAAGAGGTGTTGGTTCCTTCAAACATGTCTGTGTCGATCTATCGCAATACAGGATTATGTGATCCATCGCTGCCTTCAACAGCTTTAACAACCACAGCCTCGTGCGGAGCTTTGCCTGCGCAATGTCAATTGCCTTATGGCCATACTTGTACCCAGATCACAAATATGACTATTTGTATACTGTATCTTATGAGGCGGGGGAACGGTATGTTAAATCTCTGTCGGGTCGTCTATATCAAGATGCACCTTCCAGTCGTTGTCGTCAAACTCATCCGATATCTGATCGATATGCATTTTGACATACTTAGCTTTAGCGGATACGGCCACCTGCCCGTCCGGTGTGTAGATTTCGCCTTCGCCCTCAAACAGCAGCCGGCTT
>CAZAOD010000010.1:0-42062 GCA_964486675.1 uncultured Planctomycetales bacterium
TTTGTTCAATACGCTGACCGTCGGGCCCTAAAATATAGTCAGGAATAGAAACCTCTGTGCCGCTTTTGCGGACCTTATCGAGGTAACCACAATAAAGATCAAGATCGATATCGTGCCATTTTTTGAAGTGTCGCTTGATCGCCGCCACCGCTTCTTGCACATAAGGAAAAGAGCCGTCGTCAGGGCCAAGCAATAGAATGGGGTGTCGCTGTGTTTCTTGAACAAGCTCTGCCGGGGAAGCGAAAGATTTCATGATCCAATCGATCATGGTCTGGGCGATAGCCGTAAAGGCGTTCAAGTTCAAGATGTCATGCCCTTTCAATGCGACCCACCCCACTTGTTTACCATAATGAATATTAAATGCCGCGTGAGCGCTTAAGAATCCATCTGTTGCGTCCAGGATCGTTTTTGCGCTTACGGCTTGTCCGTGCTCAAATATTCTATCCTGCCGCGAATATCCCTCGCACGTATTGATCAAGGAAATACTGCCAACATTAGCGCGATGCAAGGCAACGAGGATGAACCACAGCTCGACAATATCTTCTGTGTTTTCTGTGCTGTGGATCAGCGCGACGTGCTTACCGTTAAGCCCAAAAGGCAGACAAACTTGCCACGACAAAGGATTGTCCTCTATCTTCACGATGTCGATCTTGGCATGATCAATATTAATACGCGCCGCGGCTTCCCGTGCGTCCTCACCAAAGCGCCCATGCTGATATAAAATAGTTTCGAAGCGGACAGCTTGTGTGTACGGTACGCGGTCAAAGATTTCTAGTCGAGGGATATCCTTGCCGTCCTGATACATAACATGATCAAAATAATAATACAAAACATATCGATAGCCGTTATGCCGAGACATCAAAGGCTCTTGGGCAACCACAAGGGTCAACTCTTTGGCATGGTAGGTTTTTAAAGCTCCTGCCAATAAAACAAGCTGGACAAGATCATGGCTCGTTTCTAAGGCGTGGATAACCTTTACGTGACTATCCTTGACATCGTCTGGATTTTCTAAGGACAAATGGATCTCTCCATCTGGAAAATGACCGATATACACTCCGATCTGCTGACCAAGCTCATTGCTCACAAAAGGAACATTATGTTCTTTGATGACTACTGGCTTGACGCGCTGGGAAATAATGTGCCGCAAGATGAACCGCCCGAGGATGTTCAAATGATCGATAAATTCTGGTTCGAATGGGCAAGCTGTGTTCAGCTCTCCGCGCGCGGCTCTTTGCTGTCGATACTCCAAGAACCACGTATAGGCGTTCTTAACTTTTTCTATCTCTTGGTCATCAATACCGTTGAGAAAATGATGTTCTTTAAAAAATGTCAGCAAAGCGCTCTTTTGTTTGGGCAAGCTATCCCAAGAAAAATGCTTGTCGGTCGATAACAAGGGAAGGTTGCGGACCACGAACTCTTTCAAAGAAATTTCGACAAGATTGATGATCCATTTAACGTCAAAGGAAATGCGGCGCAACGTATCATAAGCCACGATAAAATTACGCCCCGAAAAACGTCCGTGCCCATTTTTGGCAATATCAATATATTCATTGGCAGCCTGCTCGATCATACGCACGCAAGGTCCCTGCTGACAAAGGATCTCTGACTTACCCCGCTTGGTGAACGCGTGAAAGATCATTGGGCTTCCCCAGGCAAAGGTATAATCACAAAAACGGATAAGCGTGCTTGGACGGTCTTCAGCGCGCATACGCTCATCGAACAGCTTATGCGTCTTAAGCTCATAACGGGTTTTGATATGGCGCTGATATAATTCATCCGATGGACCAACATCAAATCCGGCCAGCCTTAAAAAATGCGTAAGAGCTAACGCGACAGACCCTTCAATGATCTTAGCGGTCTCTTCATCTTTGGCGATAATATCAAAATCAACATCAGAAGCTTCAGTTGCCTCGCCGCGCGCCAATGATCCAACAAAGGCGATCGCAAAATCATTCTTGGAAATAGCAATATTTCTCTTCTTTAGAAAATCAACTAAGCTTTCACAAACATCCTGAAAGATCTTGATACACTGCTGCGCATAATCCTGAGATGCCTTCAGTATGGCGGATGGGACATCGTTCTTAACAGCTCCTAAAGACAGCTCAAGGATCCTCGCCTTATGCGCATTACGGATATTTTTCATGGCTTCAGCTAAAAAGCTTAGAAAGTCCTTTTGTTCTTTCGCGATCGCGAACCCTTGGTTTTCCTGCTTGGCATAAATGGAACGCGGCAACGTTGTATAATAAGGACTTGCTACAAAAACATGGAAAAGGCGGGCTGCCTCTAATGCCTCTTCGGTCGCGTCAGGGCTCATTGCGCGCCTGTCCTTAAAAACTAAAAAGTCATACCCTTTGACATACGCATAGAAGACCGCTTTTGAAGAAGATTCCCATTCTTGCGCGCTTACAAATAATGTCCTTTCGCCGTTGGCTAAGATCCCGCGAGACACAACATCCTTTAAGCTTGTCAGAACCTCTAATTTATTTGATAGTGAAAGCCCTTGATAAATGTCCGCAGCCCAGATCGAAAGAAGCGCGTGTAGTAGGTCTTTTTCATATTGACGAGGAACAATGTCAAGATATTGCAAACTGCGTTTAACAAGCTCATAGCGAACATCTCGGGAAAGACCTTCTGTTGCCTGTAGAAAAGCTGTCCGTGAATCGCGGATAAACTGCATCAAATACTTGATCCCTCCCAAGGAAAGTCTTCCTTGATTTTCAATGATCGTCTCTTTAAGCAAGGAAGGATGCGCCTGCAGAAAAGGATAAATGCCGACTTCAAAGCTAACGTCTCCAGAATCGAACAAAACAAAAGCAAAAACTTCTTTCGCTTTAAGGATTATAAGTGTCTGCGCCAGATCTTTTAACACGCCACCGCTATGGATCACATCATCAATAATGATCACTTTCTTTCCTGCGACCTTTTCAGGTGATAAAACCACGGTCGAGTTCTCCACAGCCTTATAGCGATCTTGGGCGGACATAGAGACATATCCGACAGGCCATTTTTTCTGCTCTAAGTAAACCACCTCCGCGCCCAAGCTGGCCGCGATATACTCTCCCAGCCGTTGTGTGGCGTGCTCCGGAGTTGACTTGCGAAAAGCCAAGATCCACCCGCTGAGATCTGGGATCATCTGACGGATGCGATGGGAAAGGATTTCCGCGAAATGTTTTATCCATTTTTCATGGCCAATCTTAAAAAGAATGAGATCATGCGCATGCGCGTTAACATCTTCGTTATTAAGGGCGGATACCTGATAAACAGTTTCCATGCGAACACTCTCGTTCTCTGAGAACGGAAAATGACGCAACACCTGAGGCAAAACCGCGTCGGTCGCCTGGGGAGTCAAAAAGCTAGCATAACTTTCTTCTACCTTGCTGGTTAACGCTAAAGAAAGGATCGGATCAGGAAGCCACGCGCATTGTTCTGGCTTCCCTTTTTGGAGCGCTTCGAAGATATCTCTAGCTTCGCGAAGAGCCAGATCATAAGACTGTACACCATCGGTCTGAATATTGATCGTAAAACAAGGATTGGCCTCCTCTATAAAAGAAAAAGAATCTGTATTCTCACGAGAGCGAATCGCCACCGTCAAACATCCTATCTTGTGACCCGCCTGCAATTCAGCCCATCCATCACCAACGACCAGGACTTCTTGGGTGTGCCCGATCACACGCTCCTTGATAGCTTGATTCACTAAATCCTGCATGATCTCTTCCTTGCTTTCTCCCTTCCCTCCTTCAAGAGAAAAACCAATGATATCCTTGACCTGAGGTCGCAAGCCCAGCAAGACCACTTCCTCCTCAACGCCCCGCTTGTCAGAGCCTGTCACGATATAGCACACAACATTTTCATCTTGTAAGCGGCTTAAGAAAGCGGTTGTCTTTGGAAAAAGGTATTTGGCGGGCGAAAAGTTAGTTTCTTTAAGGGTGGCAAGGCGGTCGTTACGCAAACGATAAACTAGATCAAGAAAGAAGATGACCAAGGCTTCAGCTGCCGATGGAGGAGCCGCACCGCTTTTATCTTGGCAATAATCTAGGACCCATTGAAAATTCTCGATCTTGATATTGCGGGCCATGGCTTCATCGTAGGCTAAAAGGATCTGTTCCCGGTTCGTAAAACCTTTTGTCCGTTCGACCATCTGATAAGCCCACTCCATATCTTCTTGACGCAGAATACCTTTCTTGATCAAGTCCTCAACGCCATCCAGACGCGTGGCATCATATCGTCGCTCATCATTTAAAACAGCGCGAACGACCTCATCCCAGAACGTCATGGGGCATTGGGCTCCAGAAATGATCGCCGCGACTAAAGGAGACAAGATCCACTCCCATCCTTCTCGAATACGCGATAATGTCCCATCCCAATCAAAAATGGCTATTTTTGTTTTAAAACGAGAATGCAGAAATTGAGGATATATCTTAGAGATTCTTTGATTTTGTTCATGAAGCCGCGCGGCTTCCCCCATGGACTCTGGCCCTTGCAGATAAAGGGAAGTTAATGTCCTTAACTTCGTATCCTGAACAAGACGCTCGATCCCTTTGACCTGACGCGCTTGATAAGCCTCTTCCTCAAGCTTCCAAGACAACAGGACTTTCAGCATGTCATACGAAGCGACTTCGCTATCAAGCTGACGGATATCCTCTAATCCTAAGTCTTCTTCTTGGTCAAGACTTCGAAGAATGTTATAAGCTTGTTCGTTCTTTGCCTTGAATTCTTCCGCGAGCAAATATTCCCATCCTCGGGGAGCCATATATTCTTCAAAATATACTTTGGAAACATCATGCTTACGCAAATAATGCTTAACAAGGGCTACAAGAACTTTTTCGTTGTAATCTTCAGAAAAGAGATCCTTTAAGCGCGCGTGAACGAACGACTGGATCTTGGCGTTAACTTCACGTAATTTTTTCTGACTAAAATAATCTTTGTTTAGAACATCTTCTAAGCGTTCGTCTGCCAAGTGGCCGCGGGAAGTCGTATACGCGCGAGACAGATCTTGTATCATACCTTCAATGTTGATTTGCTTATATCTCTCGATATTAGAGATCTTTTCTGTCGCATACGCAAAAACACCTAGTTTTTCCGGCGCATCTTCTTCGATCATGGAGTCCGATGTCACAAGGATGTCCACGATCGAACGCGGAGATCGCGTCGCGTCCCAAGCGTCAATGGCCGCGAACTGAAATTCATTATTACCATCAAAGCTTTTGGCAATCAATTCACAAGTGATCACGGTCGCGCCCCCTGCCAAAGCCTCATCGATAAAGACAACTTGGCGCGATCTTAAAAGCTGCGAGAACTTTGTTCCTGACAACAAGATGTTCATGATCGGGCGGACAACGTGCTGGGTATTCTTGCGCATCTCGGTGGCGACCTGCGCATCATATTTCGTGAAAACCTCTTTGATCTTCGCCAAGAACTTCACTGAACTTTCTTTACGATAAGATATCAAAAGGCTGATCTGCTCGGCCAGCGACGGATCTTGCTCCTGGATACGCTTGATATCTTCTGCGTTCGCATCCCATCTTTTTTTCGATAAACTTTGCTTAAAAGAAAACCTTTGATAGCGCTGGTCCATGCCTGCTTCAGCGATCAAAGAAACGATCTCGCCAACGCTTTTACCTTCCAGGTCCTTAAATGTCATCTGCATGTCACCTGTGGCCTTGCGCAAATGTTCTTCGATGATCTTTTTCTGATCAGCGCTCAGGCTTTGATACGCGCTCCAGACCCCGCGCCATCGCGCTCCAATGATCTCTTGACGCGTTTCACTGCTGCTTAGGATCGTGTTGATCATCTTGGATAGATCACCTGCCTTCTTATAACTGCTAATACGCTGTGTCGCATACTCCCCATGGAAATCAATAATATCGAGCTTTTTAAGATAAGCGATCAATGTTTTCCATGGCTTGATGAGCAACAAGCTTCCGCGCTCTAAAAAGATGGGGTATGCGATTTCCCGCTTTTCTTTTAAATAAAGGACAAGGGGCAGAAGGTACAGCCAAGTTTCCTCAGGAGGGATGATCTTTTTTTCTCGTCCATCTCCGCGACGAGAATATCCTCGAACGAACCGAAAAAGATATTTTAAAGCGTGATAGAGTGTCACGCTGCGCATTGTCTCTTGATCTGCAGTCAGCCGTCCTCGAAAAGAACGCGGCTTATAAGCGACAACCAGATCGTTGATCTGTGTGCCTGTCTCAACGGCGTCTTCCCGGCTTTTCGTTGTCAGAAAATGCAAACGACGGGCTGAAAAACTTTTTAAATATTGGACATCTTTTAATCCTTTAACCAGGATCGTTCCCTTCTTCAGGCTTAGATCCTGCAAAAATCGAGACAAGGTGCCTTGATCTTCTTTTTCCGCATCTTGCCAGATCACTTCAACCTTGCCTTGCTGAACAAAGGTATGCAGGTCAGCCAAAAGAGGTTCCTGGGCGACCAGCGCGAGAACCTGTTCGGCGATCTTTTGATGAATAAAAGAGCCTAAAGCAAAATCGATAACGAGACTGATCTGCCACTCACGATTTGTTGCTGCGTACTGCTGGTAGCGCTTGGCCTGGGTCATCGCGTAGAAAAGATCAACGATCATCTCTCCTGGTCCGCCAATAAAGAACGCTAAATGGCGCGGATGGGATAAAAACACTTTTTCTTCGAAGAGCAGCCTTCCATCCACAGCAGGTTTGATATCAGATAACAGCCCTAAGCTTTCTTGAAAGCGGCTAAGATACGCTTTGCCGTTAAGCTTTAAGCTGTTTTCATCCAGGACGTTGGATAAAGCTAATAAACAAGCCCACTCATCAGAGCTTAGCTGATCAACCTTAAGGTCCTTAAGGGTTTGCAAAACGAGATCATTAACAGTGATGATATTTTCGATACCTGAACTGCTGTGGACGCTGACAGCGCTGGAGCCTGTCGAATAGATCAATACTGCTTCGCTCAAGATCTTCTCGCGGTTCGTAAAAATATGCTCCACCTTATCGATCAAGGTTTTATACACATCGCCTCGGCTATCATAGTGGAAGAAAAGCCATTGCTGATCCCCGTTCTCTTCATGAGTAAAAACAGTGTAGGCAAAACGCTTCTTGCTCACGCGCAAACGGTTTACTGCATAGCGCCCTGTAATATGTTTAATGCTTACATGCTGATCACCGCACTGAACCTTCTTGACCTGATGCTGAACAGCATCGATCATACGGCTATAAAGTCTTTGATCAGGAACAATATCGTTGTGCAATGGACGGGTTAAAAAAATGTTAATCTTGTGAGCTTCAATGGCGGGGTCAGAGATGGTGGAAGGATTTTCTTCGCTGTTGACAACTTCTGAAACCGCTGGAGGCGCTTTATTATGATTATTTTCTTTTTCTGTCTTAACTGCTCTTTCTGTCGCGCGATCCTTGCTTTGCGCCATAAGCTTTTGGACATTCGAAAGCCGAGCTGCGTACGCCTGAGCATCGCTCCCGCTGAACCCGCTCAACAACTCTTCCACTTTAGCTAAATTTTTCTGAGCACGATCATGTTTGTCCGGATGCTGAGCCTGATTACTCGCGTTTCGTAAACACTCTTCGATCTGGGAGGTGATCGCTCGACGCTCTAAAGCCACCTTATGCTGCGCGTTAAGCTCTTGCCACTTTGCCTGGGCCAAAGCGTCCTCGGGGTTCTGGCTGATGATCTTCTCTACGTTTCTTAGGGCTTCTTCGGTATTCTTGCTTTCTTGCGCTTTTTCGATCTTTTTCCATAATCGCGATATCTGATCAATACGTGTCTGAACTTCCTGGACTTCTCGGCGAGAAACTCCGAGCGTGACCGCGATCGTTACGGCATGGCCGGCTTTCCCGTATTGCCCTTTAGCGATCATCTGATACGCGCGGGCGATCTGCTGGCGGATAACGAGAAGAAGGTTCTGCTCGGACTCGATTTCTCTAAGCAATTTCGCTGTTGTGATATGCTGCTCTTCAGAAAAAAAGTTATTCTTTAAAGATAAGGTGAAGAGCCTGACCATTTCCTCTTTTAAGGCTGTTTCCATATTCTCATGAAAGATCCTATGAAACAATGCGACCAGCGCCTGAGCATCTTGCGCAGGCAAGACCATTGTACGATAAGCCTCTTGCGCTTTTTCCTTGTCCCCTTGCGGATCTAAGGCCTCCAAAACCATAAAATAAAAATCGATCGTTGAGATCTGGCTTACAGCCCCATGCGTGGTCGCGATACGATCAAGCTTAGAAGCTTTACAATAATGATCGTAGGCTGAATTAAAATCTAGAACGCTGATAAAAAATCCGATCTTCCATAGATGGATATCCACCAAGCGCACAAGATAAGGGGGATGGTCCGGCATGATCCAAAGCGCCTGATTCATCGCGCGCTCAGCTTTTTCAACCATGTCGAAAGCGTAAGGATCGATCGCAAGATACGTTTGCCCTAAGGTATCATACAAATTAGCCATTTCCTGGTCGCTGTAGGATACAAGCTCGCGAAACTCCTTGTGGTCATAAAAACCCGCCTCCAGTTCAACGACAAAGGCAAAATTCTGATATTCATTCTTTGAAATCGATTTTTTTGACCCTTTTTTCACCTTTTCCATGTCGGTGGCTAAGGATCGACGAAGCCTTTCAATAAGCTTCACTACTAAAAAGATCTCAGAATTATCGCGAGCATCCTGCAAAGCAGCAACGATCCCCTGCATCCTGACAGCAAACGTTAGCGCATCCTTTGTTTTTGCCATCGAATGCAAAAGATCGCGCATAGTGGAAAAACAGAAGCGCCCTAGATCAAAATCCTTTTGATCAGCAGCATCCCAAGCTGCCTGCAAAAAAGCGTCCCAGCAAGACATAAAATTCTCTGTCTCGCTCAACAGATACCCTTCCAGCATTTTCTGCAAGATCTGATTCTGAGGTGTCAGCTTATCACGGTCAAAAGAAATAAGCTCCTGGCAAAGCTGGTGGGTATATCCTTGCGCAAAAAGCTGAAGCGCGAACAAAGAACCTTCAAATTTTAATTTAACGACGAACTGATAAAAACGATCAAAGACAGCGTTAGCGTCGCCCGTTTTTTCAAAAGCGGCCCGCACCATTTCAAGACTACGCTTAAACTGCGCGTCTTGAAAATTGGTCGGCGCGCTGGCGGAGGAAGCGCTTTCGCGTATGCGAAATAAAAAAGTTTCACTAATATTGTTCACGGACGAGGAAATGGCCTGAGCGGCGATCTTGAGCATTTGCCTTCTTGAGAGTTCACCAAAATGATACTGGATGCGGCGTGTGACCTTGTCCGCGAAGATCTCTTCATGCGAGCGCAAATCATTTTCTTCCTCAAAAAAACTAAGCTCCATATCATCAAGATTGAGATACTTTTCCGTGTCGGATGGCATAGAGGGAATAACGCGGTCAATAATAATATGATGTTCATCAAAAAAAGTTGTTAAGGCAAGCAATTCCCGATCAATATCTTCCCAGGACAAATGATAAAGACGCTTTCCAGGGATCATCATTCCGATATCAAGATTGGGACGAGGTTCTTGCCGCAGCGAAAAAAAGTCAAGATCGATCGTGACCCAAGTTTCTGCTATGGTTTTCTTCAGCGCCAAATAGGCGTTAAGAATAGCGATCCGGTTAGGAAGTTCATAGATCATGCCTTGATGCTCGACGATCTTTGGGGCATCCGTATTCCAGTTCTCTACTGTTCGATTACCGCACATATCATGATAGGAAGGAACGTGTTGCACGAACGCGATATTTTCTTTCGCAAGCCGAAACGCCCAGCTCGCGTCTAAAAATTTATTATCCCGTTGATCATCATGAGCATCCACATTAAAAATAAAGAATGGTTTCTTGATCTGAGCGAATCTTTGATGCGCCAAGCGATACATAGCTCCATGGGTAGGCAGAATATTATCGATAATGATCGGCGTGGTATTCGAAGAGATCTTGTTGTCTCGGCTTGGTCTTTGCTTTTGAGAGCGTAAAGCCGCTTTTGTAGGAGAAAAATAAAACCCTTTCGCTGCGTATCGTCTCTTGAGGAATTTTTGTGTTCGCACAGGAAAAGAAGTAAAAAGCTTATCGATCTGGCTCTCGGCGCTAAGCCTATCCACAATGCTCTGCGAATAATCAGCTCTCGCATCATTGATCCTATAAAAAGGAATGCCTTTTCGGCCTACCCACTTTAAAGCGACAATAGGGTTCTGGCGGATCTTTTGCATCTCCTCTTCAGTAAAAAAATTTCTAGCGCCTTGCACCCAGGAAACCGCGGTTAAAATATCCCGAGCGATCCTTGGCATGCGCATGCTAAAGATCCGCGAACGCATATTCTGCAGTTCATGCCAACGGGCGATATCCTCTGAAAGTTTCTGGCGGCTTGGATCACACGCGCTCGATGACGAGCGTCGAAATTGTTGATACGCATAATGCGTATGCTTAAGAATATAATGCGCCATCATCCGATGGCCAAAAATATGAATGCGTGAATCAATGACCTTCGCCTTAACGTCAGCCTTGATATCGCGACGGAATTCATCAGGTAAATAACTTAAAACAATATGTGGCAAAAATTCCCGTAAAATAGCCACAAAGCCTTTATGGCCAAATATTTTCTTGATCACAGGCGTTATGTTGATCGAAACGATCGGTAGGAATTCTAAAACACGCATTTTAGGATCCAACAAAGCCAAGTCAGAAGCTGTCTCTGAGACAAGTATCTCTTTGGGGGTGGTTATTTGATACAGGGCTGTTAAAATGTGTGGGGCGCTAAGGTCGATCTTCGCGTTGCGGATGCGCTTGCCATAAGACCGCACATCATCTGTGTAACTCTTCAGAAAGCTTATGACCAGCTCGCTGTCTTCCTTTTTTTCAGCAGCTTGGATATAAACATGGTGTTGGCGAAGCATCAAGATCTTTTCTTGTTCAGTTAAGTATGAGGCTTCGACAAGAAACATCAGTAATGTTCTAAACTTCTTCAGTTGTTTAAGCTTATCTTCCGGGGTCTCAAATCCGCCGAGCGTCTCAAAATTAGAAAAAACATCGCATGATTTGATGCACTGCTCTCTTCGCTCTCCGGCAACAAAGATCATGGCCATATAGACGAGATCTCTTTGCTCCTTTAAAGAATTCTTCAGCGAAGAAAAACTAAGTACGCTAAAATCAAATTGTCTTGTCTTATCAAGAACATTCAATCCGGTCACGATCCTTTTTCCATGAGGATGGAAAATGATCCGCAGCAGCGTATCTGAAAACCGCGTGTCTTCCTTAACGTCATGAAAGAGGGCTTCCAAGACCGATATTTCATCTGTCAATCCATAGTGAAGCACAAGCTTTGTAGTGACATCAATAACATGCTCAATATAAAGCTTGTAAGAAAATTCTGGAAGCCAGATACCTTCTTCTTTACGTTGGCGCCTTCTCTGAAAAGCGTGAAGGCGATAAAGGATGGAAAAGATCTCTGCCAGTCGTTCATCGCTGATACGGTCTTGCCCTTGTTGCGCAGCTTTGCGCTTGATGACATCGATCAGATAAGAATATTGAGCGTAGATATTCTGGCGCTCACGCGAGATATTGTCCAAAAATTGCGTTAAATGGATTTTTGCCTCAGATCCTTTTTTGATCAAAGAAGCCAGCTGTCGGATCTTTTCTTCAGTGGCTTCATTCATCCCGTCTTCTTTGCGGGAGACAACCGCGTAGGAATCACGCAGCTGCACGATCAAAAGCATGTCGATCAAATCATTAAAGTCAATGTCCATCCAGCCAGAAAGTCCGTAAGCCTCCTCTAGAAATTGATCCAAAGAAGTAAGGTCTTTAAGTTGGCCATGCAAGATAAACTCTGAAAGAGCTGAATGATACCAGATCAAAAAACGAATAACGATGATCTCAGGTTGTGAAAACCCAAAACTTTCTAAATATTTATCAGCGATAGCGACAGAAATGTACGGATGCTTGAGGTACTGAACATGCTGGCGCGCGATCTCACTGCGCGGATCCACGAAAGGCATCATCTGTCTTGCGATCGCTTCTTCCCTCTCTGGGCTCCAGGATGCCAGATAGGCATATTCTGTATTGCTAGGCTCACCAACGCCAATATCGTGAAAAACCAAGGCAGCCCTGATAACAGCCTCAGGACGAAAATCGTGCCTTGATCTTGCAGTCACGCGTTCTGGTTCTGAAAAAAGAGCCCGATAGATATGCTTATAAACAGACAGGAATCTAAATTGGCCTCTTTTCCTAAAATCATTTCTACTCAAGGCCTTGAATTCTGGGATATATTGCATGATCTTCTGTGTATCAAAAGCGTCTTTGAGCATCTGCAGATCAAAGAACAATCTTGCGCGATCTTCGATTGATGACGATACCCGCCCCAGAAAACGGATATTCTTGAATAGCGCTTCAAAGTCTCCGACAACCCTCTCCCAGCTATTATCGGAGAAAAACGCGTTTTCAAGGATCGCATCCCACTTGCTATCGACAAAACGATCTTCCCAAGCTGCAAACAGCGTCTCAAATGCCTGGTAAGCATTATGAACTGTGTTGTCAAAATTTCCGTCATTAATAGGAAAACGCGCGCCGTTGACACCTGGCTCATCAATCGAAACCCCCAAAATATCCTTGAGGGACTCCACATAAAGTGATCTGATCGTTGATTTATGGCCCTGCTTATCAGAAGCTAAAACCGCGGTCATAAACGCCAGCGCTTCCATCGGGGAAATTCCACCCGGCTCCCAAGTCGAGAAAGCTAAGTAAATGTCTCCAGCAAGATACATATGATAATAGATCGGCTGCTGATCCGAAACGAACTTAGCTGGATAGCCAACGCGTCCTGGAAATTCCCTCGCGACCTCTGTTAGGGCATCCATGAGGCGTTGATCTCCCGCGCCAACGAATAAAAAGACAACTTTTTTTCCTGAATGAATAACCCTGCGCACGAAAGACGCTACATAATGAACCCCTTTTTGCTCTGTGACGCGCGTAACCATAGTGACAACAAGATGGTCATCATCAGTCAAGTAAGGCGAAGTGCCACCTGAAAATGGGAAAAAGTCAGGATGCTCAGTTGCGATCTTTTGGCGCGCCTCTTTCTGGAGAGCTTTAATTTCATCTAAAGCCCTTTTAACAGCGGCGCGGTCACTGCGGTCAACATCCTTGAAAGAAAATCCTAGCCAACCTTTCTGGCGAACTTCCAACGGAAGTCCGTTGGTGATGGCGAACAATCTTCCCTGGTCATTTTTCTCATGGAATAAATGGCACAATCCCTCACCGCCGCCCTTGTTGTCAGATCCCAAGAAATCTTCCATTTGGCCTGGGCTCACGGTCCCGACAAAGCGAGCATGACGGATGGCTGCTGCGGTAAAATTCATTAATTCCGGATGATGTGGATCTAGAAACCAAGCGTGATCCGTTCTGGGCAATCCTAAGTTATCTAAAAGTTCTACGCCATTCTGATCGTGGGCAAGTTTAAATTGATAATCTTGGCCATTGTTATGAACGAAAAAGATCGTTTGTGTGTTCTTAAAATGCGGATCATGACGATACAAAGAGGCATCACAATTCAAATGCGCCATCAATGGAGCGCACATCCAATCATTACCCACAATAAAGGAAGGATGGATATCAATTTGTTTAATAGCTTCTAAAGCCCCAAGGGAAAGGAAGATCGATCGCAATTGTTCATGCTCCTTGGTGACACGCTGAGATCTGTCGGTCGTATTACCGCGTAGCTGGCCATAGAGTGAATCTGAAAAGTTTGGATTATCCAAGAAAAGATAGTTCACGCCACCTTTGCGCGTATACGCGACAGCGGCTGGAACAGATCCATGGCGACCCATATAGATCTGTGGAACAACGTTCACGTAACGAATATCAAATTTTCTGATCGTTTCGTCCTTAACATAGGTCCTCTCCAAAGTCGCCTCATCTTCCCTAAAAGAATACAATGGGCTTATGATATAGACCTTGAGGCCGGACTGGACGAACTCTTCAGCCTTTTGCCCTGGAACGTTTGCTAAGCCGCCACCCTTAGAAAAAGGCGCAACCTCAGGAGAGATGTCGACAATGATACCGATATCGATCCAGCGCAAAACCTTGGCCGCAACATCGCATATCTTCTCATCTTGTTGAGCAGCGACAATGCTCGCCAACACTGTTTTTGCAAAATCTCGGACATCTGTTCTTTCGTCGGTCAGCTCATGCATCATCATGGTCAGGTCACATGGCCAAAGGTCTTTATAGCGGTCATCCGTATCAACCAGCTTAGCCAAAAAGGCAAAGCGCTGCAGGAACATCTCCCTGCTCTTTGTGTTCAGAGCATGCTGCATCCAGCGCGAAGCATAATTATGCTGAGTGCGATAAGAAAAAGGCTGCTGTTCATAGCGCGTGAAAGAATCCTTGATCAAACTTTCTTCAGCCCAAGACTGATCACTGATATCCTCAATCCTGAGAACAGCCACATCATAAGCTTTCAGGCGCACATCAATGCCGTGAACAAAAAGGCCGTGTCCAGAAGACGTTTCTTCTTCACCGCTCTCGATATCAGAAACGCGATAGATCCTGTTGGTGCTATCCTTGGTCCCCAGATCCTGAAAGATATCCGCTAAGTTGATCGTCACACGCGCCAAATGCCAGCTGGTGTTGATAACGAAAATGGCATTTCGATCGTTGGTATAGCGCGCAAAAGCTAAAATGCGGTCATGGGATACATTAAAAAGATAGGTCTTAGCTTGGCGGCTATAAAGCTCTCTGTTCTCTTGGTAAAAATTGAACAATCGCTGCCAATAATCCTCGTAAGTGACGCGATTAACCCTTTCAAACTCTTTTAAGGCATAATAGCGTTGACGATCCGCCTCTTCGTAGTTGTGCTCACTCCAGTTGTCAATACGAATACGATGTGCTTCGCCTTTTTCTTGACCGTTATATACTAAAAGAGCGCCCTTGATCGTCGCCAACCATGCCCATAAAGCCGCTTTGATCTTGTGCGGACCGTAGCTTTGCCACCTGTCCATCGTGCGATAATAATCATGTGTTTCCAGGGCAGTAACCAGCTGTGCTCCAAAAGGCAGCATGTTGAACAACCAATAAAAATGACCATTAAGGATGTGTTTGGCAGGCTCGTCCTTGACGATAGCTTTTTCCAGATCGTCGTGGGTTCCGGAATTCATCGGAATAACGCCAGACTTGATCAACTGTTCATAGCGACTATAATTCTCACCAATAAAGATGAACTGCGGGTATTGCTGAATGGTTTGCGCGACTAAATACGTGAGAAAAGGATTGGCCTGATCGTTACGCCATTGATTGACGATCTTGAATCCACCATTGTCCGCGCGCTGCCAGCTTGTCACATAGCCAAAAACCCTTTCTCGTCCTTGGAGATTTTCTGATGTTGGTAAGGCATTTCCATAATTATGGAAAACATCACCACGGATACCGGCAACACCCATCTCAGCTAACTTTAAGATCAAGCCAGCGAATGCATCCAAAACGCGTTTATCCCGGAAATTAAGAGCCACCGAGTCATGCCACTCTACAGGACTACCGTCCTCATGGTTAACGCCGCCATCAGTGGCAAGCCTGCGCACGATCTGCCCCTTGGACCCATAAGCCTTAACGATCGCCCATTCAGGAAGCTCATGCGAGTTCTGATTTAAATGCGGGATAACATCAACGAGAACCCCCAGTCCAAGTTCATTAGCTTTTGCGACCATGGCCCGAAACGCTTCTTCCCCACCCGCTTCGCGGCTCATGCGCCAGCTGTAGGGTGAAAACAGTGACGCATCAGGACCGGCCTGGCCTTGAATATTTTCCGGACGCTCCAGTTGATAAACACCCATCACATACACATGGCTATAGCCTTGAGCCTTAAGCTGGGGCAAGAGAGCTTCGACCATTTGAAAATGTCCATAAGCAGGTCGGCCGTCTCTGCCACGCTCAACACACCCATCATGATGATAATTTCCCTCTTCGTTGTAATAAACGCTCATGTAATTTGGCCAAAGCTGATAAATTTTCTGGCCTGAGATATCCGGCTGAACAATGAAAGCGCGATTGGCTTGCGGCAAGGTGATATATCGTAACGCCTGACTGCGTCCACGAGCTAAGCGAATGCTTATATGAATATAACCTTTGTCAGCGATGATCCTCGGCTGCTTCTTGATCTCAAGCCTAACCTGATGATGATCATGCGCCACGATCTTAAGATCAGCATACGTATAGCGGTCATTGCTGGATTGATAAATGACTAATTGGGCGCGTAAATCTTTGAGCTTTCTTTTCTCGCTAAAAGGATCAAAGCCAATATTGATCACGACAGGTCCAACGCTTATGGCCTGCCCCGGACAAACGATCTGAACATCATCTGCGGATGGAAACTCTGACGGCCGTAAGCTAAAAATATGGTTTAAGATCTCTTGAGCTTTTTGCTGGACCTGCCACATATTATCTTTAGCTAAAAGAGCAACAAACAAACGAAGGATCTCTTTGCGCGCTTTTTCCGGCGTGCCAGGCATCTGATAAACGCGTCGCGCCTGTTGCATCTTGTCTTCAATATCAAAAATATCGCATCCTGCAAAACTTCGCATGAAAGCATACAGATAAGGATACTGACTATACACGGAAAGCTCTTCCTGAAGGCTCTGGATCTCTCTTTGATCGCGGATAATATCAACGCGGGCTGAAATATCGCGGCTGAAAAAGGATGTAGCGATAGCAACATCGGTCATGTAATCCACAAAATCAATGGCAGCGATGCGGACCAAGAACGCATTTGGATAACGACCGTAAACAATAACGACCTTGCCATCTTCCGCATAAAGCGCTGTGATCTGATCAGCGCATTCCTGGGCCTGAGGCTCTAGCGTGGCGTAGTCTTGGATGAGGTCCTTAAGGCCTTGCTTAAAAGATGCCTTACGAACATTTTTTGTTGTCGCGCCTTGTCCGTACTGCGCCAACAGGCCGGATAACGCGTTCGACTCCACAAGATATTTCCAAACGGAAACAATATGTTCGATCTTGGCAAGGATCGCGGAAGAGCTTGGGAATTTAAGTGTTAGTTGCTGAGACTGCTTGGGGGAATACTGAAGAAGGGAGATCCTACGGGCATAAAAATAATCTTCCGGCGGAGCTTGCTGTGGCTGGCTCATCCAATACCACATCCTGGGATCCTGCATAAAATGTCCACGATGATCAACGACAAATAGCGGAAGATGCTCAAGCTTGATATCGCGAATATCGATCTTGGCAAACAACAGTTCTTTTTTCATCTGACGCTGGCGCTTGCGGCTTGTGAAACATTGCTCAGCCGCCGCCCACTTATAAAGATGCCACAATTGTCCCTTTTTCGTTGTGCAACCGTCGATCTTCTTCTGCGTTTCATCCCTTAAGTCAAGCTCTTCAGCAACAGCTAAAATATACTTCTTGGCTTTCGCAACAGACATGCGCGAAAGATTATAATCACGCAATAAAGTAAGGTACCAATTTTGCTCATCTTGCTTTTTGTATTCTCCCGCAGCGACGCGATCACAATAAAGTTCATGATTCAAAAGAAAATCTTTGATAGCCATACCGTTAATGGTCTGTTTTTGAAGGTCAATTATGATGCCAAATAAATTTTTTAAAGTCCTCACAGCAAGAGAAATGTTCGAAGAGCCTACCTTCAGCATATCCTGCTTAAAGCCTTCAGCGCCTCTGCCGCTTAAAGTGTTCAAGAATAAAAGCTCGTATTTGCGCGCCATGACATGAATGGAAACTTTTTCGTAAGCAATATCCATAGAATCTTTAAGGCCTTGTACCCAAGCGCGATCACCATGTTCTATATATTGATAATAACGGTCCATAGCCTCTTGGAGATAACGTCCAAGAAGAATAGCGGCTTGCCGCTGAAATTCACCAACAAACCACGGATCCCTAAAATCAAACCCTCGAACCACGCGCGCCAGATCCCAGCCCGCGAAAGGATCCATAAGCCATCCATTCACTCCATGAATGATGTATTCCAGCGGCCCGCCGGTCGCGGTCGCGATATTGTATCCACCCGTGAGCGCCGCGCGCTGATCGCTGGTGCCGCAGGCTTCACGCGTGCAACGCGGCATGCTGACCCATACATCAGTTGCGTTAATAACCTTTTTCATGATCTCAATACCGCTTTTTTCCACAAATAAAAATTTGCCCTTGAGCTCAGGATCCTGTGCCATCTCTTTGAACAAGCGCACCCATGTGGCGCCATCGTCATAATATGTGTCTCCGCCGACTAAAAGATTGGCGGCCAATCCTTTTTTGATCGGAACTTCTGTGTCCCAAGGCGTTTCATAAAAACGTTCCCTGTCGCCTGTGATCCAGGCAATATACTTTTTATGCAAGAATTTATCCCACTCCTGCTGCCAATTCGGGATCAAAATGCCTTGCTCTTTATAGGCAACTAAACGGCGAATAAGCCCGACAAGAGGCCTTGAGGGATCAGCAAAAGAAAATCTAAAATTCTCTTCCAAGTATTGATTCAAAGGTTCTTTTTGCGCATGGCGAAGAGCAAAAAGATCTTCACCGGTGATACCTTCCGCGCCTTTTTGTTTCAGTAATGCACGCAGATCATCGCAAGCCCATAACCATGGATCAGAACCATTAACAATGCCAACGATCTTATCTTTAAACTCCGGCAATACGGCGATCTTTGTGACTTCAGCATGCTCTTGAGCGACACCGTTGATAACATCCGCTAATCGAGCCAAACCGATCGCGGCGTTGACAACGTTACCGCTTTTGCCGCCTAAGACGATCTCCCAGCGCACCAAATCTTCACCCACCACATGACAGATATGGCTACGGTCCCAATAAGGAAGAGCCGCGGCTTCAGGCGTATGCGTTGTCATAACGATCTTGGTCTTTTCAAAAAGACTATGATGACCGTTTCCGTTATCCCGATACCAGGCGCGGTCATTTTCCATGGCTGTTGCCACAAACACTAGTTGAGGCTCATTGAGCCGAGTGAGCGCGGGCGCGATCTTCAGACGCTTCATCAATTCGACAAAACTGCGCGCTAAAAATCCATAATACCGCGTCTGCTCATCTCCGCCGCGATATAACCGTGAAAAGATCTCTGGACAACGGATCAGAAAAACAAGTGTGCCGCCGCGGTTGACCCAAAAGATCGGAGCTTTATAGATCCTAAAGTTAAACGCAACATCGATCACAAGAGGCATGCCATCTTGAAGAACGACCGGATGGATATTACGCTCGCTCGTCCAGTCGATCCTTTGATCTTGCTTGTCAAGATCGTAAAGCGGCATAACACCAAAAGCTAAAATATTATTAAGTTCGCTATAGGCTCCCCATGTTTCTCCGGTTAAAAATCCAAGCCCACCCGCTCCCAAAGCGCGGCAAGCCCGGTCATCTAATTCGGGCAAAAAAGCCTCCAGAGAGATATCCGCGACAACTGGCTTGGTTGTCGTGTAGATCGCGCTTAACTTCTCATCGAACACGCGCTTGATATCAAGGCTCGATGAGGTAACCTCGATGGAAACCTCCGCGGGTGTCAAGTTAAGATCAGCAAACAAAAGGTTTTCTAAGTTCTCTTGGATGATCTTGTTTTCTAATTCCTGGGGAATATCGATCGAATACGCGAACAACCATCCTGTGTTGTCAGCGATCGTCTGAGGACCTAAGAATTCCTGGAAATTAATATTAAGCCTGGATAAGCGCCGCAAGATAAGCAGCTTCAAAGTTTTGTATCTAAGCCCTTTTTGTTCTGACAGAACCAGAACAGAAACATGTCCTGAGCGGTACTGAACCGGTTCAAAGGTGGAAAACTCATAGAACGGAATATTGCTCAGCACAGAAAACAGCTGTTCGAGATCCTTAGGGTCGACCTGTACTAGGTCGATCGAAACCGCCTTCTGAGTCGATCGATCCTGCATGATCCGAGCGCCGAACGCGGAGATACGCTCAAGAACGACCTTCATAAAACCTAAACGGTCCTGCGTGAGCTCAATGCGCAACGAAACAAAAGATTCCCGAGCCTGCCCTGAAAGGGACTGGAAGACCACAGTTTTCATGCTGATCTTTTCTTCCCCGGGAACAACGGACTCTTGCTGGTTCAATCTAACACGCATCATGCCATTGGCAAGAAGCGCGTTCGTCTGAGCGATCGTCAGACCATAAGACCGCAGTAATGTTTCAGGGATGACCCCTTCAAATTCTTTAAAGAAATCTTCAGCACGAGAACTTAAGTGATTATTCTTCTTATCAGATCCCTTAGGCGGGGATTGCAGAAGGCTAATAGTCGCCAAATAACGCGCACGGGCCGTCAAGCGCTGCATTAAAGACGTGGTCATATCCGCATAGCGCGTGCTGATACGCACGATATCCGCGTTGAACAATTCCTCATCAAGGCCGCGTTCATCATTGCCGCGAGGACGATAGCTGCGAGCGATCTGCAACGAGAAAGGCTTCTTATAAAAGCGGCGATAATGTTGATCGCTTAAATACTGGCGGCCTTCCTGCGAAAGCGCGGCCAAAAGATCAGCCGCGATAGACCCCTGCTTCACGCGCACAGGCTGCAGTACAACTTCTCCAGAAAGCAATTCCTGGTACACAAAAACATAGATCCAGCTGTTGAGAAATAACAGCAAGGAAGAAAAACTTTTTTTCGCGTCCTCATGCGTGGACACAAGTCCGTCAAGGTCAAATCTTTGATCAGGATTTCTTTTTTTAGCTTCCCAGATCCAAACAGCGGCATTACCGTATTTAAAAGCTTCATATTCGTTTTTGCTGAACACCTTGATCTCAAGGATCACAAAGCGCTTCTGTGCTCCAACGATCACGGGGATACGGACCCCAAAATGATGGGCGTTATAATTATCCCCTTTATAAATGCTCTTCAGCTCTGTCTGATCCTCTAAGATCTCACCTTGAATATCTTTAAAATTATAAGCCCAGCCTCTAAGCTGTCCGACTGTATTCCAAAAACTCTCTTCATTGTCAACGATCAGGTGTATGCCTAAAAGATCTTCAAGGTCGTTGATGCAGGCGTATTGCTTGCCTTTCTTGCCCTTGCGTCCGATCTTTTGGCTTGAGGCGTAAACACCTTTGACACGATGCTCTTCCTTGACGATCGTGATACCAGCGATACTGCGAAGCTTGCTTACAACGCGATCGCTGATAGAATCCAAAAAGGCCTTGCGCTGATCAGCATCCATCCCGGTCGCTTCCTGCATCTGGCGAGCTGTTTCTTGATATTGATCTGGGTTAACAGCTCGGAAAACGCGGTCACGAAGTTCCTGCGCCAATGGTTCAAGCCCAAGCCGGATCGCTAGAGGAACATAAACATCCAGCGCGACTTTTTCCAAATATTGCAGGCCTTGGGGACTGATAAGCCCTTGCTCCGCCTGAGACAATCTTTCTAATAATTTCTCGCTGATGAGCTTTTGAACACCATCGAGAGAACCGACCAGCTTAGCGATCGCGTTCATATAATCTAAGACCACATAAGACCCTTTTCCCTGCGCGCCAATATATTTTGGCATGCCCAAAAGATCAACGATGTTATGCGGGCTCATGGATTCTTTGGACAAAGCTTTTTCTTGCTTGCTATTTTTTACATTGTTGGATGACGCGCGCGAAAGGTTAGAAGAAACTGCCCTGTTAAAAGAGCTACCCCCCACCAGCCACGGACGAGGTAAGATAGCTTTTAAACTTTTAACAGGGCAGTCTGATCTTTGAGAAAGGCTTATATGTATTATGAAAGAATCATAGGACAAATCAAGGCTTGAAGAAATATTCTTATTCTGTGCGCCTTTGCCTTTTTCTTTTTTCTCAAAAATAACTTTAGTTTTTCCATTCTTCTCAATGATCTGCATAGGACAATGCCTGGGGCCTGGCTTTGACGAAGGAAAAACTTGCTGACGCATGATCGCCATCTCTTGACAAGGATTGACAATATCTTTGATACGTGTCAACACGGCATTCATCAAGATCGCCGTACCATGAACATTAAAAATAATAGGCTTATTGTTCTTATCAACAAGGTGCTTAACAAAGAACTGTCGATCTCCAAGGGCTGCAACTTGGGTGATCTCTCGGCCTTGACGGTCAGAAATAAGCAAGCGGCGAACACGTCCGCGCTCTTTGACGACCTCTATATCTAAAATGATCTTTGAGGTAAAACAGACCCTCAAATCCTTTTCCAAAAACGCGACATAAAAATGATTCCCTTTCTCTGAGGCGCTGGCTTGATCCTTAAGGATCCTGTTGCGCGATGAAAGGCCGATAAAATCACGGAATTCTTTAGCCTGCCTTAGATCCGCTGTTGCTTCGTGGCGGCCATGGCCATCGGAAGCTTTTATTTTTAAATATTTCTTGATACCTTTGTCGTTGAGAACATAAACTTTTTCCTCATCCCGGCCCAACACGATAAATCGGCTGCTATCCTTACGGTCAACAAAGATCAAGAACAGCGGATTACCAACAAGGCTGCCCGGGAAAGAATACATAAGGAAAGGATGATTGTTTTGCTGGTCAGCAGCGTCTTTATTCTGACTGCGGCTCTTACGGTTGAAAGGCAATCCGCTAAAACGCACATGATTCCATTCAAAACGCAGGTCCCCTTGTTTGCGGAGTTCTCTTTTCAAAGACGGCATAAACGAGGACAGCATTCTTAACTCTTTACGCACAGCGACGGTCAACTCATCCTCTACGTGGCGCACGGCGAACATGCGCAACAAAAATTCCGCGATCAAAGGATGTCGCGTCAACGAACACCCTCGCCGATCCGTCTGAAGTTCCGCGCTTTTCTCTTCCCAGGTGATCTTTTGTGATCCTGACGGAGAAAAAAATCTTAACAATACGATACGCACGCAGCCCTTAGAGGGGAAATACAAGCGCATCTTGTTCTCTGTGTCCCAAGGCGACAAAGATGTGTCAACGATCTCCACGAACGAATCCTGCCCTTTGCCAAAGCGCGTGATCTTAACTTTACATTGCAAATATTCCGGCAAATACCATTGGACACCTTGGCCAGACACATGAAAGATCGGCTTCCAATTTGACACATTGCTCGAAGCAAGCGCTTGCTCAACCGACAAAAAAACAGAGGCCGCTCGCGTACTGGCAAGCGACCCTACGAATGAACAAGAATTATCCTGTAGCCACGCACTCCCCTTCTCGTACGCGTCGATGCCAAGCTTGGCACCAAGTTGTCCGCTGGTGGGGGTAGCGCTTTCTTCCAAAACAGGAAAGTTCGAGAAAATAAATTCAGGCTTGGGATCGCCTTCAGCCATCGCGGCCATCGGGCGAGGATTCGCTGGAACAAAAAGTTCTTGACGCATTAAATTTTTTGGCTGCTGCTCGATCGCCTCATCATCTTTGATCCAAAGGCCGGCGGTCCGCTCATGGCGCAAGATCCCTGACACTTTTTCTGAAAACCTACGGATGAAAAATATTATTCTAAGAGTTTCATGGTACAAAGCCTCTCGTCCTTGTTCTCGCGACCGCGTCCTTAAATATTTTGATATCCACAGGCCTTTCTCAGAAAGCGCGTCATAGAACAGAGCGGAAAGCCGCTCATTTGCGCGTCGTGAACTGCCAGAAAAGAAACGATCATGAATGCGGGCTAAAAGAAGGGTAATTTTATGAAGGGCTGCCAAAAAGGAATGGTTAAAAAAGACAACGCTAGCAAAGACAACAGATTCGCTCGTGCTGCCAGGATGCCAGGAAATAGCATGGATCCTTGACGCAACCGCCCGCGCGTAATCATTGTGGAAAAGTTCAAAAACTTTAGGGGCCTTGGGGCTCAAACGTCTTTTTGCAGAAGACGTAGGCTCCTTAGGTCTTGTCACTTTTAAGTCCCTCTTTTGACCTTGCGCGCTTAAAGCAGTCACACTCTTTAAAGGAAGATTTTTTGGGTTCCTTGGAAGTTTTGGCTGATCCTGATCTTGGCGCGCAAGGGCTTGAGGTATCAAAGAAAAGTCTTTTACTTTCCACTCTATCTTCTTGATCTTAAACACAACGATCCTAACGTTTGGTCTGCTATAGCGCAAGAATGTCTCTGGATAAAAAGATAGAGGCCTAAAAATCCGAACACTACCTTCTTCCTTTGCTTGTTTAATGCCAGTTGTCAGAAACATAAAAGGCGCGGTCGCGTAAAAGAATAAAGAAAAATCTTTTACCTTCCAAAGGATCTTTTTAGCTTTGAAAGTCGCCATCCTCACCGAAGGCCTGGTGTCCTTCAAGCGCGTATCAAGCTCCATAGGATAGGCTAAATGAACATTGTCGGTAAGCTCTTGCGGCGGAAGAATAAGTGCTCCTATCGCAAAAAAGGCCGCTGTCATTCCATTTTCATCCTCACCGCCATGGTTGCTCATAAAAGAGCTGAAAGATAAAAATGGTAATATTGACAGCGGCCTTTCAGAAAATAGATCTGCCGAAAACCATGATCTTCGATCGAAAAGAATGCCGCTTGAGATCTTCGTACGCCCTATCGTGCTTAAAGGCTTGAGGTCAAGAACAAGACGCGTGATCACAATGACCGCCTGAACCTGGTCCCAGCTGTTCACGTGGCAAGGATTGATAACAACACGATCATCATACACCCCAAAACGACCTATGCGCTCATCGCCAGGCCCTAAGATAAAGAATGTCGGTGTTGAACGCTTTTCAACGATCTGATATCTAAATCCTTTGCTCTCAACGGTATCCTTCACGCGTTGTATCGACGCGGGAATAACAAAATAAGCTCGACCGTCTTTTTCTGTGTATAAAAATTCGACCTTGTCATATTGGGCGGCGAACGCCTGCATATAGCGTAACGGCACATTCTGTTTGTTTTCAGGGATCTCTACAATCTCTGTTTTTTTCTGCAAAGCTTGACTATCCAGCGCGACAAAGCGATCAATGATATGCTGGGTGGTTGTGATCCAATGCTTATTCTTAGATAAATAGTGCGTAAATTCATTATAGATAACACCCACCACAAGGATCTTCTGAGAATCAAAAACGACATAGAGAAAGCTTTGTGACGGGCCAAGCTTATACCCATAAAGCTTAGCGCCGGGAACTCGATCCGAAACAAAAACACGTAAATGATGTTCACGTGCTAAAAATCCATATTGCGGATTCTCGGCGATAGACCTTAGAGCTAAGTTGATCTTCTCGCTCAAAGGCCCTTTGACGATATCTTTCCACAATCGCTCAGGCACAAAAACGTTCTTTTCAATGATACGAAATCCATCACATCGTAAAATATCAGCATCTTGCGCTTTCTTCTGCTCATCCTCTTGCAAGGTCTGTTCGCGGTTAGATCGACGGCTTAAAAGGCGGCTGGCATAACGCTTGAGGGCTTGCCACGGCTGGGACAAAAAGGCGAAAAAGAGCATAAAGATGTTCACGCTTCCTTTTTGTGTCGTATCGCTTTTCTTTTCCAGTTCAGCTTTCTTCGCTGAGATCTCTTGCTGAAGTCTTCGCGCCCAATCGGTTCCCTCAAAAAACTTTACCTCTTCCAGGATCTTGACCCGAGCCTGGACAATGTTTAGATCGTTGTTGGTATTAGCACTATCAATGAGCGAGCGGATCGTCAAAATTTCTTTATCACGATCTATCAAAAACGATAAATTTTGCTGAAGATCAAAATAAGCTTTTTTATCCAAGATCTCGTGCTGAAGCGTCTTTTGATCGATCACATTGCCATCAACTTTAACGCGAGCAAGGTCTTGAGCCTGATAAGCCCGCCGGATATCCTGGCGAACGCTCAAAGATCCCTGAAGCTCAAGGATCCTTGTGCGCAAGCGCTCTTGCTCTTTAAGGGCCTGATGTCGGGCAGAGATCTTGGCCGCAAGTTCCTTGTATGTTGAAAGATCAACAACTGCTTTTCCAATAAAAATGTTTTCAAGATCATAAGAGCGTTCAGCGGAATCGATCTTCTTTTCTACACGTTTCACTTCTTCATCTTGCGCGAGTACGCGGCGTTTCGCTTGGGCTTGGTACATGAGCCATTGACGGATGTCTGCATCATAGACTTGTGGATCAACATAAAAACCCTCAAGATCTTTCTGCGCGTTAGCATAAAATATCGCGCTCTGCAGATCGACGACCTTAGCCCATTGATCCATTTCTCGAAAACGATCCTCTATTTTCTTTAAAAGATCTCGCTTTGCTTGCTTTTCTCTCAGCAACTGTTCGCGCACCTCTAAAGAAGTTATCTGAGGACCATATTTCAGGCTATCCAAAAGATCTACCTGATCGGCATCAAGCATGGCCCGATAAAAACGTAAAGCTTCCTTCTCTTGCTCCACATCAAACTCGCCAGAGATCAATTCTCGCTCTTTCCCGCTTAATTCTTTTCTGATCCATCGCTCAAGCCATGGATTATCGGCAGAAAAGCTGGGCGAAAGATAAGCGTCTGTCTTTAAATAAAGTATGGCGCTCTGAAGGAACGATTCCCGCGCGTAAAACGCTTTTTCCAGATCGCGCAAAGAAGCCTCTTGATCGATCTCCTCTAAGCGTTGACGTATCGCCTTTTTAATAGACTGCTTAAAATACATATCATAAAGATCCCACTCAACGCCGATCGAATTCACTTCCTGCTTGCTCACGCATTGCGATAGGTCGCTCATAATGGATAAATACCCTTGAGACCGCGCGATCGCAAGCGCCTGCTCTTTTTCTTTTTCAACTACTCTCTGCTGCCGGGCGATCTTGCTCTCTATGTAAAGCCTTTGATCTACAGGGAAAGCGCGCATATACTGAAAAACTCCCGCGCTCTTTAAAAACGCCTCTTCGCTGGAAAACTTGAGCATATCCTCAACATAAGATAATTCCGCGGAATTATTCAGCTGCGTCTTTGCGCTTTCAATGTATTCTTGTGTCTGCGCTCTGACCTTAAGATCGAACACTTGCGACCCAATGACAATGCGTTCAAGATCCTGTTTATTTTGCGCGCTTTCAACAAGCTTTAGAACGCGTAAAATTTCTTTATCTTGCTCCATGTCCCAATACTGCTGAGAACTTTTTTCCAGGAATGTTTTCTTTTGAGCTATCTCTTGCTCAAGCTGACTGCGCACAGCGGCATCATACACGCCTTGTCCGATAGAGATCGTATCCAAATATTTTGTCTCTCTGACGTTGACCGTGAGAAAACGCACACGCCAAGATTCATTGAGCTGAGCGTTTTCTTGGGCTGTTGTTTGAGCAAAAAGGGATGTCACGCCCATAGCGATCAAAACAATTGCGGTCAAAACAAGACGGCGAATACTGCTTGGCATCCTAGATATAAGAAAATGAACAATACTTGAGGAGCTCTCGCTGGTTGCTTGCTGATCATTGTCTGCAGGCGCTTGCTGATCATCATCTTTGTCAGAAGATGTCTCACTCTCTTTTTCTTGGTCGCCTTGTAAATCTTTCGAAGGACGCTCTCTGGTTGGATAAGAATATTTTCTTCTGGGTTGATACTCAAAACCCTGATCTTCATTCCAGCTCTGCGGACGATACCCAAAACTTTTGTGAGGACTGTATCTGCTTGGGGAGGAGGTTTTAAAATTCGAAGCCGGCGTCAAATCTTTCATCCTGACCAGATTCACCTTGAATTTATTTTTAGCGGAAATCTGGATACCGTTTCCTTGATTTTCCTTGAGGGAAACGGGACGATTGGCAAAGACAATCGTAACGCTTCCTTTATTTTCACATAGGAAAGCGGGACCACGGAAGAACAAAACGAAAGCCGGCATCTTGAAATCTTCCCTGCCACGGTAAGGATTAGACGCCGGCTCGCTTGTGAAAGCTATATTGTTTTGGCTTGCATTCGGGTCAGCACTGATCCTCTTAGCAAACCACTTCCCTAAGATCGTAATAATAGTCAAAACAGCTAAGGTAATTAACACAAACTTCACACCCGGTACAGCGCCGGCAACGAACATCATCGGCACAAAGACCGGCATGGTCGGCAACAAGTTCATCGGCCTATCTATCAAAGGAAGGCTCGGGGTATCTTGGCGAGAACCGATCGGCGAACGAAAGATCAACGGCGAATTGGCTTTAGACGGCTTTGTAACGATCTCGATCATTTCGACTTCGATCGCTGTTTGATTTGTTCCGCCTAAAATATAACCAAAACCTTTCTCCCCAACCTGAAAGACAATTCGTCGCACGCGCATATCGTTAGGAATATCAATGAAAAGCTCATTCTTTTCATTGGCGTCTTCAATGATCGGCATATAACCCATGTAGCCTTCATACTTATTTTCCTCTACAAGCTGTACACCGATCCCCTTACCATTGTAAAGAGTATAAACAATGCGCAATTGCTGACCTGCTTTCAAATCTATAACAGGTTCAAAATCTTTCCAAACGCTTTTGGCTTTCATGCCATGATTGATCTCTTCCTTGTATCCAAAGCCTTGATCCCATAGATTTCTTGCCTGGGCATTAAAATCAATATACTGAATTGTTTTCTGTAATTCTGGATTTGCGGATTGCACCTGAAGGGCGACTTTGTGATAAACATAAGATAAAGTATCAAATGCTGGTTTCGGACGATAAATACTATCGAACAGCGCAAGTCCGGATTCACTCTGGTGGATCTCCCTGTCTTTCCATGTCTCACCGATATATTCATGAGCAATAAGGCCAACGATATTCTTTGGATAATAAGCAGCATCATGATCAATGCTTCCTGCCATATACCGTGAGGCCGCCAGGACAAAATTCTTCATGAATTGCGCTTGTAGATATTTGCCTATGCCATATGATGATTCTCCATACTCAGAAATGATCACAGGCTTATCAGCGTATTGGGCAATAGAAACTTGGCCGCCAATGAACGCAGAAAGCTCTTCAACGCTGGGGATATTTTGCAAGCTCTCGATGTCACGTCCTTCTTCCCAATTAGGATAAATATTGATCGCGATACCGTCGTAATGTGCCGTATGCATCTTGAGCCATTCTTTCTGCTCAGGATAAAGTTCCCCATGCCCCAAAAAGACAGGGTGCTTAGAGTCGATCTTCTTGTATTCTGCCGCAAGTTCATCCATGAACGAATAATATTGTTCAGGGCTTAAACGTACTGTTGTCCAAGCGTTCGATCCACCAAAATAACGACGGCTCGCGCCATTGACATAATAATCATTCTCATTGCTGATCTGGGCAACGGCTTTGCACTTCAAGCCATCCATAAAATAAGCAAAGCGGCGGACAATGTCCTTGACGCTATTCATCTTTTCTTCTGTTGGATCAGAAAAATAAAAATTACCAAAAGATTCCGCGTACAGCCCGCCAAAATGAACAATATAAGGAATGAGGCCATGCTGAGCATAAATATCATGAATAAAGCTTGCGAGATCAGCGTAATCTTTTTCTGTGCAGCCATTCGGAGGAAGATAGATCTTGTAAGTATTATGTCCTTGCTGAACAAGGCTCAAAGCGATACCTTTTGATTCAAGCGTTTTGATCGTTGGCATGAAGTTGTAATGATAGGCGCTGACATGAAGATTGCCGCAATCTTGATACGCGCCACCTAAAAGGACAAAAGGCTTCCCGTCGTTGCTGACGAAAGCATACCCAGCATCCGATGTGATCAGAGCCGGCGGCCCACGGACAAGGATCCTTTCTTTTTGCTCCTGAAGATATGCGAGTTCTGCTTTGCGCTCAGAATATTGTCGATACCGGTAAACAGCAAAGGTAGTGGCTAACACAAGGGTAAGGGCTATCACGATCTTAAGGATCGTTCTAGACGCAAAAGTCTTGAGAATAGCCGAACTGCCCTGCTTAAGATCGAACACTTTCTGTTCTTGAATGATCTTTTGATCGTTAAGGTTAAGCGCGAGCTGCTCAACACTTATCTCTAGGCTCTCTTTACGAAGATCCTCGCGGATCGCTTCAAAACGATCAAACAGGTTGTTGAGGTCTTTTAAATGGGCTTGATAAATATACGCCAGTGTGACGTGATAGATCTTCAGGTCGCGGCGCCTATCCGAAGACGGAAGACTTTGAGCCCGTGCCAAGGCCTCAAAGCGTTCTCTGATCTGCATCGGCTGAGGATCGTGCGTTTCTAGCGCGAAAATAACTCCCATGTTAGGAGTTAGATACGGGCCGACCAAGCGATAAGAAAAAGTATTCACGCGGGTCACTTCTTCGTTGATCTGATCAAAGATCCCCTGCAAGGAAACATTGGCATGGATGTCTGTAGAAAAATCAACTAAAGTGGAATGAAGCTGTGTCAACGGCATGTATTGAGCCTTTTTCGCATCGGGATCATCGATGATACGCTGGACAAGCCCTTGAACCTCTGCCGCCTTCTTGGCAACCTGCCAGTCCCCCGACAAAGGAACGCTCAAAAAAACAGACTGTTCAGGATCTTGGCTATAGGATCGGCTATTAGCAAGGATGCTTTGGACTTTTGCATCAGACTGCTTCAGGTTCTTTGCTGTGGCTCGATTAATGCTTAAAAAGATCTTGCTCACTTGCTCTTGATATTCTCGCGCGCGCTGCTGAAGATCATTTAAAGACGAAGAGATCTTTTGACCCATGCTCACTTTTTTAATCGGAGAGCTCATCTGCTCGTCCTGAAAAGATTTAAAGAATAGATGCTCGTTATATGTATCAAACCCTGCTTTTTTTGCCATTCTGCCGGTTTGCCCCTCGGCAGAATTATCACGCACAATAATTTTTCTTGCCCCTCTTCTCTCTAATTCCTGAACCGCATGGGTAAAAAGTTTATTCGCAAGGCCCTGCCCACGGCTGCCTCGATGTACCCCAATTGCTTCGATCTCAGTCTCTCCGTAATTTAATCCGGGGTTTGTCGCTCCAAGAAATGCAATAATTTTACCCTGACAACATGCGACCCAAATCAAATCTTTACGATGAAGACCTAAAATATGCTGAATCGTTATATAATCTTTTCTATTTGGGTATCGATGATGAGCTTCGTACATAAAATGATACTTCCAAAGATAAGCAACATCTTGCGCCATGCCAATATTGTATTCTTCAATCGTTACAGGATAACGTGTCACGTCTGCTAATGAAAAAGTTTTTCCGGTATAAAAAATTGGCCGGAAAATCTTCCTTAGAAGCCAAAGAGTGCAAATGCCACCAATAACCCACCAAACCCATGAATCGAGTTCAACTACTTGGGGCCCTGAAGGAACAATTGTCTCACTTACACAAGATGTTAAATTAAGAAAAACCCAGGCAAAGATTCCTTTTAAGAAAGCTTTGCGAATAAGATAAGAAACAAAGGCCGGCGTCAAAGCAATCATCCTGCCACGGAAGGAAGCTGACGCCGGCTCGTTTTGTGAAGAAATCTCATCCCTGACCAGATTTACCCCAGATAACTTTCTAGTGGAAATCTGGATACCGTTTCCTTTTCCTTGGTAAACAAAATTTTGAATGAGAGAAGCGGGACCACGGTAAGGATTAAGCGCCGGCCTGTTTTGTGAGAAAAATTTAGAAATCGAATTGAAACCACTGAAAAATAAAGAACAGGCCGTGCTCGAAACCCGGTTCCAGCCACGGAAAGAAGGTGCTTCTAATAACGGCCTGTTTATGAAATTCAAAGCAAAGGCCGCCACAGACGAAATCTTTATCCTGCCACGGAAGGAAGATTCTTGTGACGGCCTGTTGTGGAAAATACAAGAAATAAAAGAGAAAGCCACTGAGTCGATTCTCTCTGAATTTGTTCTAGAAGAAATCGACACGTGGCCCATTCCGCTAATTTTAATTCCAAAGAAATGGGCCGCTGTCAAATTCGACAACGGCCCTAGCACCACAACCCCCTGGTTCTCTTTGACAGCTTTTGTTGGTGCAGAGATCTTTTCGGCAAGCCAAGCGCGGATAGCATCATTACTTAAAACGCCTTGGCCCCTATTGGATGGGGATGAACGGCTTAAAAAGCCTGGGATCGCTATAAATGTTGGCATTAAAATACTCGGCAACAAGATCGAAGACGCTGGTGTTATGGACGGCACGGGGATGAAAGGCTCAGATATCGGCGAAGCGCCTTGGCCTTGTGATCGGTCTTTTTTGATCTCCTCGGAGATCTTTGCAAGCCATTGGCGTGTCGTTTCTGTATACAACCTTTCTATGTCGATCATGACCTGCCCAAAGCGGATCTCGTCCTGTTGGGCGCGCAAGATCTTTGCGCTTAGATGATCTATTTCTGTCTGTGATCGTTCGGCTATTTGCTGAGCCTCATCAGCGATCGTTTTCTGCCTTATCTTCTCTTGCTGTGATAACTGAAGGATGTTTTGTTGCTTAAGGACTTCTTGTTCAGCGTCAAATTTCTCTTTTGACGTAGACGCGTAAACAGTCTGCTGTGTATTGTATTGCTGCTCATATTCTTGCCAAGACTGTCTCAAATTCTCCTCATTGAGGATCTTTTCATTGATCTCCTTGAATAAAAGATTGAGGATCTGCGCCAACCGTCCTACCTGAGAACGCTTCTTGGAAGAACTCTCGCTGAACTGCTGCTGAAGGGTTTCAAGCTCAAGGATCCTCTTTTGCTGCGCCTCCACGATCTGGGCTTGCTGCTGAGAGATCTCCTTTGCTTCCCGAGCCTTAGCTAAAAACAGATTATGCTCTTGTGTCTTCTTGTGGGAAAGCGCTTCTTGCTCTTCCGCTTCCTGACGAGCTTCTTGCTCCTCTTGACGCTTTAGGCGGGCCACATGCAAAGCTTCTTCTTTTTTCTGACAAAATAGCTTTTCCTGATCGCGCGCGGCCTTCGCCTTCTCAGACGCGGCCTTATTCTCTTCGCCCAAAGCGCGAGCACGTGCTTGCAAAGATCCAAAAGAACTTTTTAACTCCAAGAATCTGCTCTTTGCCGTTTCTTGCGCGGCCTTCTTGCCAAGGATCTGCTGCTCAAGGTCTTCGATCGTCTTTTTTGCCTGGTCTTTAGAAGACTTTGTGCTCTTTATTTCTATTTCAATTCCTATTGCCAACTGACGATTTTCGTCTTCCTGCCTGCGTTCTTTCTGAGCAGCAAGAACATGTTCTGTATTTGCGGCAACGGCTTTTTCTATCGCGCTCTGCAGGTCTGTTATCAACTGATCTACGCTTTCTGCTTCTTTTCGTATGCGCCTAAATTTCGGGCTATTTTCAACAATTTTCTTATTAAGCGAGACAACAGCAATACGATGCTTTGTTAGACTATTTTGCAAGCCTCCAAGCGCTCGGCTAATTTCTGTGTCCCTTTCCTCTAAATTTTGTTTCTCGGTTAAAAGGGTTCTTTGCGAGAACAACAACTCGTCCATGCCGCTTTCTGAAGCAACGGCCTGTGAATTTCTTTCTTTTAAGGAAACCCCATAGCCATTGTTGGCATCATAGATCTTTTTCCGGCTTTCTTGGATCTGAGAGCGAACAGCTTCTATCTCTTGCAAAACAACAGATAGTCTCTCTTTATTCTTTGCCTGCTCTTCTTTAAGCTTAGCGATAGACAAAACATTGTCGTCGATTGTTCTTTGCAGCGTTACTTTATCGTTTTCAGCAGAAGCAAGGAGCTTCCTGATCTCTTCATGCTGCTCCCATAAAGAGGCAGATCTTGCCTGCAAACCTTCTTTGATCATCCGCTCGCGAGCTTCTTGCTTGATCTTTTCTTGCTGTTCTATATCTTTTTCTTTCTGCTCCGCGAGCATTCTATGGTTCTGCTCTTTTGTCCGATAGGATTTAGCTTCGCGTTCTTTTTGAGTAATAATTGCCTGCGCCTGTTGAACCTGTTTTTCCAGCTGAAGCTTTTGCTCTGTCAGATCATAAACTTTGCGGGTAGCTGCTTGCTCATCAGCTTGTTCACGCAACATTGCGCTTTCTTGGTCAGAGGCAAGTTTTTGTACGGATCGATAGTCGCTGGAGGTGCTTTCAGCTTTTTGTTCATTAGCTTCTGCTATGCCTCTGGCATCATTTTCATTTTCTTCAAATCCTTGAGCCTGGATCTCAGCATTTTGGGCAAGGGTGCGGGCTAATTCTTCGCTACGTCTTTGCGCCAAAGCTTCTTCTTTGGCTTCTTTGCAAGATGATTGCGCGGCCTTTGCGGCTAGACGGGCGTTGTTTTCTTCAGCCTCTTTCGTGGTCATCAGAAGCAACGCTTCCGCCTCTTTCGCGCGCGCTTCAGATAAAGATCTCAAAACATCGTTAAGCTGCTGGTCGATCGCGTCTAATTCTGCCTGCAATACATTCTTTTTATTTTCTAGACGATCAGCCCTATTTTCGAAGGTTTCCCTCTGGCTTCGGCGACCAGCTTCTAATGCTTTTTCGTCACGTATTCTTTGCTCAAGGGATCGGAGTTCTTCTTGCGAAGGATCGAGCCATTCTTTGGCTGTCTGAATGCTCTGCAATAGAACGTTGATCGCTTCCTGGGCTTTTGTTGCGGCAGCTTCTTTTTCGCCTACAAGGCTTATGGCTGTCTGCTGGCTGTTGTTGGCAGTGTTATATGCCTCATGAGCCTTGCGCAGAGCATCTTGGGCTTTTTGCTGCGCGCGAGAAGCTTGTTCTTTCTTCTCTTGATAAAATCTTTGTTTTTGCGCGATGTCTTCGTACAGGTCGCCCATTGCGTTCAATCGCTGGGCAGCCTGCTCTTTTAAAGTAACAATTTCATTCTCGAAATTTGTAAGATCCGCTCTTAAGGTCTCAGTCGTGCTGATCATCTCAAGAACTGCCTCTGAGATCGCTGATATCGTTTCAGGATCTTCATTGCCCATCGCAAGTTCCTGGGTCTCTTCCACTTGCTTTGTCGTTTCGGTCAACAAAACTCTCGAAGCCTCTAATTGCGGCTGGCGCGCCTTAACATCTTCGACGATGGCAAGATAGTTCTTATATTGATCAACTAATGATCTGATCAGGTCTTCCAATTCCTCTGCTTCTGGCGTTACCTTGACAGGTCCATTTTCGATAAATTCAGGAACTTGGCTAGAGTCTTCGGCTGATCTATCTTTCGACTGCTCTGCGGGATCTTGCGCAGAAATCTTATTTCTGTTGAAGATATTTTTCCACGATCTGACCGAAGAAGAGCTTGAGCTGTTATTTACTTTAAGGGCGGAAGATAATGTGCCGTTATTTTCATTGCGTATTTTTTCTATCTTTTCCTGAACTTGATCTCTTAGCTGTTCATATTTCTGCGCGGTCGTAAGATCATTGCCAGCGCGAAACTTCTCGATCAGACTGTTATATTGATCGATCAATTTTTGAAGAGAGTCTATGGCTTTATCGGCTTTGCGTTTATTTTCAGCGATGCGGTCAGCTTCGGCTTGCTGAGCGTTAAGAGTCGCTTCTGTGTCTTCTTGGCCCGCTTTCTCACCAGCGATACGATCAGCTTCAGCTTTTTCTTCAGCAGTGCGGGCGGCTTGTTCGGCAGCGGCTTCAGCTTGAGCGGCTTTTTCTTGATCTGCCTTTTCTTGAGCAATGCGATCAGCTTCGGCTTCTTGGGCGGCCTTTTCATTAACAAGGCGCTTTTCTTCAGCGATGCGGGCGGCTTCGGCTTCTTGGGCTTTGCGATTCTCTTCAGCAATACGATCAGCTTCGGCCTTTTCTTGAGCGATGCGATCAGCTTCAGCTTTTTCTTCAGCAAGGCGGGCGGCTTCAGCTTGAGCGGCTTTTTCTTGAGCAAGGCGAGCAGCTTCGGCGTTATCCTGGCGACCGTTTTTCTCGCTAGCAGAAGGAGTGATCTTAAGGGCTTCTTTTGCTTTTCTTAACTCATCCTCAATTTCATTTTCTTTCCTTTGTTTAAATCTATTGATCAAAACATCGATACTTTCTAATTTTCTTTTCTTTTCCTCGGATGCTTCCTTGATCTTTGAAGGAAGCTCTTTTTTAGCTTTTGCAATTTGCTCCTCAAGACTATCCACATCCTCCTGCTTAAGAATATTTTCATCTATCTTAATATCTTCTAAATCCTTTACGATTTTGGCTTTGGCAATCAAACCTTGAACGCGAGCAACTTCATTCTTAACAGGAAGTTCTTTTTTAGCTTTTGCGATCTGACTAGCAAGATCAACGATAATCTCTCGGTCAACGATCTTCTTGCTAATCTTGATTGCGTTAAGACTTTTTCTGGTTTTGGCATCGCGGATCAAGCCTTGAACGCGAGCAACTTCATTCTTAACAGAAAGTTCTTTTTTAGCTTTTGCAATTTGCTCCTCAAGACTATCCACATCCTCCTGCTTAAGAATATTTTCATCTATCTTAATATCTTCTAAATCCTTTACGATTTTGGCTTTGGCAATCAAACCTTGAACGCGAGCAACTTCATTCTTAACAGGAAGTTCTTTTTTAGCTTTTGCGATCTGACTAGCAAGATCAACGATAATCTCTCGGTCAACGATCTTCTTGCTAATCTTGATTGCGTTAAGACTTTTTCTGGTTTTGGCATCGCGGATCAAGCCTTGGATGCGGCGAATTTCAAATTGAGTCGGTGTAAAGATTTTCCTTATCGCATCAGGAAAAGACTTTATTTCTTCAGAAAGCATATCCTTCATGAAAGCCCAGAGATCCCTTAAGGTCCAGCCGACAACTGTCCAGATATTCTTAAAGCCCCAAACCAAGCCGACAGCAAAGGCCGCCAAAGTGGCCCATAAAGCAACCTGACCGCTGAGCGTAGCAATGCTGCCTGTTGTCGTTTGAAGAATAACCGCGATGCTGATGTTGGCAGCCACAAATAAAGCTAAGCCAACCTTAGAACCAAACCATGCAAAGAAATCATATCCTTTTAACAAGCCTTTCCTGGTCTTGAACGTATCTAAAACATTGGTTCCAGCCAAGAATGAAAGCCCTGCGAATAAATAAGCGATCATGACCCACGGACCAAGAGATGTAGTGGTCATCAAGGTAAAGACCCATCCCAAGATGGCGATAATACCAAACACGCCGTTCATCGGGAATGCTTGCTTGAACGAATAATTCTTAAAGGCGCCCAAGAAAACAACACCGATACTTAATAAGGAAGCAAGGAAGGCTAAAGCATTGAAGCCGCCAATGCTCATGCCGATCACGGTAGCCGCGAAGATAGCTGTGCCGATACCCTTCATCCAGCGGCCAACCAAAGGAGATTTGCGAGCAACGTTAAATTTAAACCCTGAAAATTCATTCCATCGCACCTGACGGCTCATTGCCGATAATAAGGCGTCTTTAACAGTACGGATAAAGGCAAACTTTTCGTTGGGAGCCAACCAGCAGCCTTTAATATAATAAACAAGCAGGTTAACATAGATCGGGAAACCAAGGATTGTATCCGCGAGCATCTTTCCTGTGGCGACCCAGAAATTACCTGTTTGTCTTAAGTGACGCAAATGATTCACAATGTTAATGGCCTGCATGAGTAACGTGCTCATGGAAATATAATAAAGCAATGGTTTTAAGGATGCCAAGGCGCTATAAGGAGATAGGAACTGCAAAAATACCAACATCAAGACCGCGAGCGCAGCCACAAAATAATGCATCCATAAAAGATCATTGGTCAACTTGAAGTCATAGCCAACATTTTTGTTAAAGAAGACCGCCATTTGATTCCTGTCCATCTTGAAACGGCTGACGTTAAAGGAATAACGCATTTCAGTACCTAACATAGATTCTGCCCAAAGCGACGGACGGCCCCACTCAAAAGCAAACCAATCTACTTGAGTGGATGTAATATAAGGATTGAATCTTTTCTCGCTATTTTCTTTCTCTCCTAAACCTAAGAGAGCCAAAAGGGCTAAATAAGCGGCAGAATCTTCGCCAGGAGGTGTTAAGAGTGTGTCACCAGCATACGGCGTCATAAGCCCCTTGCCATAGAAAGTCAAAAGCCCGCGGTGAGCGCGCTGCTTATCAGATGTCCAGGTCTCTTGGGCGATATTATAAAGCTTAGTTCCAGGGAAGGCCCAAGTTGTTGACGCCCAGATCTTCATCATCGGATTAACGATCATGATCGCTGCATCACGTCCAACCCATGAGGCCCAAGTTAAGCGCCAAATATTTTGCCCAGGGTACGTGCGAACATGAGCATCATAGTTTACGGAGCGACCATAGGTCAGCCAGAGGTTCGTACCGATACCGCCGTTTTTATTTCTTGGGATAAGATCATCTTGGGCTGGATTATAAAAAGGTAGGTACACGTCGTTTGTCCGAGTTGCGCTAATGACCTTAGCCATTTGAACAATGTTTGCCCATGTCTGAATAAAAGGAAGAACAAAAACGCCATTATCATATTTGCCAATGAATTCAAATTGTTTTTGAATGAGGACTAGCTGATCCTTGTTGTTCCCTGCCGTTGTGATTTCTTGATTCAAAGATTCTAAGCGCTTTACAAAATCGCTTCCCTTAAACCACTCTAAGAATTCTACAATTTCTTGAATATTGGCCTTACGAAAATCTGCAATGGCTTTGGCTAAATCATTTAAGGAAGAGAATTTACCAGAAAGTGCCTTAGCCATCTTTTTCACGAATTGGGCAATATTTTCTAAGTCTTCTTTTTCACTTTCAGAGAGTTGATTCTGAACTGCATCATTAACTTTGTCGAAGATTTTCTGATCGTTTTCAGAAAGAGCTTCCCCAGTTAACGAATTCTGTCCTGTCACTGTTTTATCAACACTGTCCATCAGACCTACAACAGTCTTAAGAATAAAGCTGTTTCCGTTCTTACTTACATGAGCCCCCCACAAAGAAGCTTCCTGAAAGATCGGACGATGCTTGATGATCTCAAGGCTTCGGTATTCGCTGTAACGCGACATGAAGACCGCAGACAATGATGGATCGATCCTGCTGGCCCCATCTTCAAAAGCCTCAACCAATGTATTGTATTGTCTTGCAACAGCATAAACAGCATTGAAATACTCTCGGTCTCCCAGCTCAGAGGCAATATAAAGATGATAGGTGATATGATCTTGTCCTTCAGACTCAACGACTGAGTTGTTCGAAGGACGAAATTCATCTAAGAAATCTTCAAAGAATTTAATTGTTGCGATCCTCTCTTGTTCAGGCAAGCTAAAAAGAATTGCGTTAAGGTCTGTTTTTTCGTTGATGTACGCGAAGGCCGCCGCCGCGTTCACCAAGCCATTTTCAGCAAGCCTCTCGCAAACGATCTGCCACTCTGTTTTATGGGTGCGAGCCATGTAGCCTAAGAATTTATATCCTTTGCTAAATGTATCCTCTGTTGCTGTGTTCTCCCATAGATGAGAATAAATTTCTCCAGCTGTCTGCACATGGGTAGAGTTAGCCTGAATATAGGCAAAGATATCAGTTTCTGGCTTTTTCTGGCTTAAAGTATAGAAAGTAAGATAAAGCGCTTCACGGGCAAAATTGGATCTTGGCATAATAAATTTGCCTTCGCCGTTGATCGCGGCGATCAATTGATCTTTTTCATCTGTAAAGAGCTTGTATTTCTTCCACAGGAACTCAACAACGCGAACCAAGTATTGCTCGACCATTTCGCCTGTGGGAATAATGACATCATATAGCTGGGCTTCTTTCGTTTCATCAAGCCAGCTTTGATAAAAACTCTCTTTTTGCTTCTTGAACACCATGCGCCAAGGAAGAATGGTGCGAATATCAATTAAGGATAAAGCTCTTTTGCTCCACAGCGATTTTGTAAGAATAATATAGCTTTGCACAGCAGAATGAATATGGAAGATCGAGATAAAGGTCGGGATAATGGCCAAGAACATCGCGATGCTGGTTGCCCAAAAGCCAAATGTCAAGATATAAAGAACAGAGAGTTTCCAGAACAAGAAATGTGTTAAAACACCAAAGATATAAACACCAGATGTAAAGAAGATGCTTCCCCAGAAGAATTTCTCGCTTGGCTTGTAGGTTTTTCCGATAATGATCAAAGGAATAGTGGCGGATAAGAAAAAGGTGACAGCGCCGATAGCCAAAGCTTGTCCGGATACAACCAGCCAAACCCCTGTGATCAAGCCGGTGATCGCAAATCCCCTGACAGCCCATCGCAACTTAGCGCTCTTAATACCCCAATATTGAGCTAAGTAAAACATAGGGGCTAAGATACGCTTGGCATACATATGAAAAGCGCCTTTTTCTTTGCGCATCTTCTCATCAAGCTTCACAGCTTCAGGTTGGAATTCTTTGGCTAGCTCAAGGGTTCTTGTTTTTAAGGATTTGACGCTAGTAACAATGTGATCATTAACGAACTTAAAAAGCTCAGGATTATCATTAGCTTTCATTTTTGAAACATAAACATCCATAAGAACAGCAATCGCCTTTGCACAAGCCTCATATTTCGCATCAAAATCTTTGGCATTAAATTTCTGCTCTTTTGGTTGTCTGTTGTCAATATCGCTATACATCTGCTCAATAGTTTCCTGAAAATAATCATATCCTTTATCACCCAAAAGGCCTAACGCCGCATAAAGAGTATAGAAGTCAATATCGCTAAAAATATTGATCAAGCCAAAATCTTTTGGTTGTGGATCGTTTTCAGCAATGATCTTGGCAATGCCTTTGTAGAACCCTCCTTTATAATTAAACTGGAACATCAGCTGGAAGAGAATAGAGTTAAAATCAACATGTGTCTTGATACGATTGCGGGCAGCTTGGGCACCCTGGGCATCAAAGACACGCAAAGCATCACGAACAATAAACATCACCATTGGGAAGATATCAGAGACAGCACCTAAAGAATAACCGTTGGTTTGCGAAGGGTTCATCTGCAAGATCTTTGTCAAGAAAAGCTCTTTCTTGGTAACAGGTTCCATTGTTCTCATGGCGGGATACAGATTGTATTCTTCCCTATCTAAAACAGATGGATCCATTACGATGAAACGATGAAGCTCAGCAAAGATCGATTGATAGACGCTTTCAAGATCTTCAGCGCGGATCTTGATCTCCTGGCCGTTGTTAGAAATTTCATTGTAAAATTTATCAAATTGGGGACGAATAATTTTCTTATTGAGAACGGTCTCTAAGACAAAACTTGCAAAGGAGCGGGCTGAATTCTTGTCAGCAAGATATGTTTTGGCTAATGTGCTGACTTCTACAACAGATAAATGATTGCCGTTGATAACGCGAGTTAATACTCGAGCGAACGGTGTCGGAAGGTTGGCTAACAAGTCGTTCCAATTTTTATTGTTTTCTGGGTCTGCGATTGCAGCCAACACCTTGTTCTCGGCTAAAGCGATCAAATTCTTCTTTAAGCTGTTCCAGAGGGCTTTTCCGTAGAGGCCTTCAGCGGTTAAGGCATCGATAGCGGCTGTGATATCTTCAGTGCTAATGAATCCGTTATCCTGAAGCTCTTGGATGGCCATTGCGTCGCCAAGACCATCTTCAGCCGCGGCATTAACATCATCAATGCTGTTAAGATCATAAGCTTTATTGTCATAAGGATTCTTTGTCTGGTCCTTAAAATTAATCTTGCCTTTTTCATAGAGCTCTGCAATAGCAGCAATTTCTTCAGCGCTAAATCCGTTGTTCTCAAGGTAACGGCTTAAATACGCGATATGCTGTTCCTTATTCTTTAAATTGCCGCCCAGCACAAAAGGTCCGTTAAAGGCGACCAAGCGGATCCACTTTCTGACAATATTTTCTGACAGTCCAAGGCCTAAAAGCTTTCCTTTTTTCAAATTGTTCATCGAGCGGCTTCGAGAGCGCAGCAAGCGCTGAGCATAAGCAAGAGGAAGAAGGCTAATAAAGGACAAAAAGATGCCTGTGATCGTCCAAATGTTCCAGAACCAATGAGCGTACTGATTGGTTGGGAACAAGAAGAATGTGCGGATCTCATCCTTAAAGACATTTTCCTTGATCGAGCTTGGAATATAATCTTGCAGATAGTTGATCTCCTTGCCTTCTCGATTCAAGAGATCAACGATCTCCTGTGGATTAACGCCGTCTTTTAAGAAAGGCTTGTCGCTGAATTTCGCGGTGAACTCGCCAGGCATGGAGTTCATAAATTTGTCGCCTAAATAATTAAAGGCATATGGACGGGTATGGATAAAGTCGCCGACAATGACCAACCACAGCTTGTTATCGCGGATCACGATATGAGAAGGGAGATTGACTTCTGTCTGGGATACAATATCTTCAGAGAACATCAAATATTGATGTCCTTCGTGGGTGATCGCCTTTACATTAAATCGGCTGTAATAATACTCTCTTTTACCTTTGGTCAAGCTTTGATAAGTGTCGTTGGCCTTAACATTTCTTTGTTCGTGATCA
>CAZAOD010000011.1:0-1098 GCA_964486675.1 uncultured Planctomycetales bacterium
ATACTGTACGATCGGCACCTTTCTCCTGCATCCATTTCAAGGTTGTTTGCACACGTTTAAAATGATCTTTTTTTGCAGAGGTCCAAATAATATCCTTATCAAGAAAGCTAAGTCCGCCTATTTCCTGCAGGCGCTCCAGGCATTGAAGAACGTTTAGTTCCTTCAAGATCTTTTTGAATTCTTCAAAATATCTCCCGGCGCTTACATGTGTCCAGAATTTCCCCTCCATGGCCTGCCGTAAAGGTTCTTTTGTTTCTTCTGCGATCTGAAATTGATACCGCTCCTGAAAGCGGATCGCGCGCAAGATACGCGTTGGATCGTCCTCAAAGCTCTTCGCGTGAAAGGCACGAATTGTTCGAGATCGAAGATCGTCCTGCCCATGACACATATCCACAAGGGTCCCATAGCTATCTTGATTTAACGAGATCGCCATTGCATTAATCGTAAAATCTCGACGAAAAATATCATCTCTTAAAGTTCCTTCAGCGATAACGGGTAATGCCCCTGGCGTTGGATACGTCTCCTTGCGGGCAGAACTAAAATCAACAACAAAACGATGATCCCATGTCAAGGTTGCAGTCTTGAACCGCGGATAGACCGTTAAGGCTGTCTGATAACGCTGTGCTAATGGCTTGCAAAACTCAACAGCATCGGATTCCACAACGATATCAATATCCAGATTATCTCTTCCAAGAAGCAGGTCCCGCACAACACCACCGATCAAATAGCAAGAAACTCGCTTTTGATCTGCGTAGCTTCCGATCAAGCGTAGCAAGCGTAAAATTTCGTACGGCAATCTATCCAACAAGGATTCGGTCATCTATTATGGCCTTGGGTGAAATTGTTTATGAATGGAACGTAATCGCTCCCTGTCAACATGTGTATAAATTTGCGTTGTTGCGATATCTGAATGGCCAAGCATTTCCTGAACAGACCGCAAATCAGCACCATGCTCCAGCAGATGCGTCGCGAAAGAATGTCTTAAGGTATGCGTTTTGATCGCCTTCTTGATCCCAGCTTTCTTCGCATAGAACTTAATAATCTTCCAAATACTCTGGCGGCTTATGCGTTTGCCAAGCCTGCTAACGAAAAAATATG